>CAJWIE010000001.1 GCA_913041115.1 uncultured Legionellales bacterium
ACAGCACTGGCAGGTGCAGCAACTGTTGCAGCAAGTACAGCAGCAGCTAATTTTGATTTCTTAAATTGAGTCATCATTTCCTCCTACTCATTATTTAAGTTTGTTTTTAAAAATTCTAAAAACTTAAAACTCTAGAAATTTAAGTTATCCCCCAAAGCTCTACATCTACCCCAGAGGATATTAGAAAAGCAATATAAAGGAATTTTCGCCCTGTATTACCAGGACAGAAGGTGAAATTACTACAGAAATTACAGTGTTGCAAATAGTTTTTGTAGAAAAAACAACAATAATAAAATTAAACCAATAATATGTTGTTTTAAACCAACAAATGTATAAAAAATACCATATATTTCAATTATATATAGATAATAAAATAAAATAAATTATTTTTTTCAATTCATAAATTTTATATTATTTTGTTGTTTTTATACAACAAAATACCTACGACGTACTAGCTTCGATTTTTTATATCTTAATTAGGCAACGTCTGCGAATGATACTGGTTTAACATGTTTCAGTTCTTCATCAGTAAAAATCCGTGAAATAGTCATAAATCTTAAACCCAACGGAATTTCAAGAGAAAAACTCGAACCACGCCCTTTTGAAACATCAATATTGATATGCATATTCTTATAATATTCGAATTGGTCTGAAGCCATGTAAAACGAGCAGCCATGAATCTCCCCTAGACATACATCTCGGCTACCAATTAAAAAGTCACCTTTTTGAAAGCACATTGGGGCTGAACCGTCACAACAACCACCACTTTGGTGAAAGATTAATTCACCATGTTTTTTTCTCAATTTATCGATGACCTGTCTGGCTTTTAATGAAATTGAGACTCGTTCTACCTGCATTTTAAATACTCCAAAAAAAATGGGCAATCCTTTCGAACCGCCCACTATACTTCGCCTTTGAAATGTCAGGTTCTAAAAGAATCCAAGCTTATTCTTATCATAAGACACTATCACATTCTTGGTGTGACGGTAATGGTTTAACATCATTCTATGTGTTTCACGACCAATACCTGATTTTTTATAACCACCGAATGAAGCATGTGCGGGGTAATCATGGTAACAATTACACCAAATACGTCCTGCTTCTATTCCTCGAGCCATTGATTGCATTTGATGGATGTCGCGTGTCCACACGCCGGCGCCCAAACCATAAAGCGTATCATTGGCGATTGCGAGAGCTTCTGCCTCATCCTTAAAGGTTGTTACACTAACAACCGGCCCGAATATTTCCTCCTGGAAGATACGCATTTTGTTGCTACCTTTGAAAATGGTTGGCTTGATGTAGTAACCATTTGGGTGAACAGGATTGTCAAACTTTTCGCCGCCAAGTAAAACTTCAGCTCCTTCCTGTTTGCCCACATCAATATAGTTTAGTATTTTTTCATATTGATCATTTGATGCTTGTGCGCCCATCATTGTATTCATGTCTAATGGATCACCCATTACAATTGCCTTAGTACGTTCTAAACAACGTTCCATAAATTTATCGTAGATACTTTCATGGATTAATGCTCTTGATGGGCAGGTACAGACTTCACCCTGATTAACCGCAAACATAACAAAACCTTCGATCGCTTTATCTAAAAAAGCATCATCTTCTGCCGCAACACTGTCAAAGAAAACATTTGGTGATTTTCCGCCAAGTTCCAGGGTTACTGGAATAAGATTCTCTGAGGCGTATTGCATTATTAAGCGACCAGTTGTTGTCTCGCCAGTAAACGCTACCTTCTTAATATCTGGATGTGTTGCTATTGGTTTACCTGCCTCAGGGCCAAAACCGTTAATAATATTAACAGTACCTGGGGGAAGTAAATCGGCAATCACTTCAATCAAAGCATGAATTGAGATTGGCGTCTGTTCGGCCGGTTTCAAAACAACACAATTACCCGCCGCTAATGCTGGCGCTAATTTCCATACCGCCATTAATATTGGAAAGTTCCATGGAATGATTTGACCAACAACTCCTAATGGTTCATGCACCTCCATCGTCACTCTGGTTGAGTCTAAATCTGAGCTTTCACCAGATTCTGACCGTATTGCGCCACCAAAATAGCGAAAATGATCGACAGCTAAAGGTAAATCGACCAGTGATGACTCTCTAATAGGTTTACCATTGCCCCATGTTTCAATAGCCGCAAGCATATCCAAATTTTCTTCTATACGATCTGCGATTTTAAGAAGAATATTGCTGCGTTCTGTTGCCGAACTTTTATTCCAGCTTTCAGCTGCCTTCCATGCGGCTTTAACTGCTAGATCTACATCTTTTTCATTTGATTGTGATATTTTAGCAAGCACACTACCATCTATAGGTGAAGTATCTTCAAAATATCCCCCATCAACTGGCGCTACCCACTCACCGCCAATATAATTATCATATTTTTCCCTGAGAGTAGGCTTTTGACTCGCCACTTCATCTGGATTTGCTGCCATAATTCCGCCTCCTGTTAGTCAACTAATAACAATAATTTGTTAAAAGATTTAAATTTTCCCTAAAAGTTTTCTAGAAAAGTCATCTAAGTAGCTAGTTTATCACCAGATTTTTTGACTGATGCTAAAACCAATTATGAAGATCACACGCATCCTGCTTTATACTAATACTTATTTTGTATTTGTAGGGATTATAGACAGATGCTACTGGAATATCACCAGTAAATTAGGTTAATTTCATTAAATAATTTCCTTTAAAATTAGAACGTTGCAAATTACAACAATTGGGAATGCTATAGGCAGGAAAGGCTAAATCAATAACCTAATTAATGAAAATTGAATTTGTCCTTTATTGGGCCGTCTAAAGTATGTAATGTATTTAAAAAAAGAGCGGTAATCATGTTATCTAAAAAATTTTACTATTTAGCCTGTATCTTGCTTTCATGCTCAATGAATATCCATGCTGAAGTGATTGCAATTGATTTTGTGTATATCGGAAAGAACGACCACCCTGCACTTTTAGGTGTTAAGCAAGGTATAGAAGAATCGAATCTTCAAGGACAGTTTCTAAATCAGAAATATAGTTTAGATATAATTCCAAATAATGATCTTGATAAGTATGATTATTCAAAATATATAGCGGTCCTAACAACACTAAATTCTAAACAATTAAAAAACTTAGCTAATCAATTAACTGACACGCCAATTTTCAATCTTGCCGATGAAAATGACGAACTAAGACTAAACTGCATAAAAAATATATTACATATCACACCGAGTAGTAAAATGAAGTCAGACGCCTTAATACAATGGGAAATTAAAGAACCAAACTCAAAAGCTATTCCTCAAGCATGGCATCATAGTTTTGTAAAATTTGCTGCGCGCGACCTTAATAAGCGTTTCAAAAAAAATCATAATACATATATGAACGATCACTCATGGGCAGGTTGGGCGGCAATAAAAATGACCTCAGACACAGTAGCAAGAACTGAAATAACTGATTCAAAAAAAATGTTAAATTACCTGAGAAACGACCTTTCTTTCGATGGTCAAAAAGGAAGTGATATGAATTTCAGAGTAAATGGGCAATTACGACAATTAATATTACTAGTAGAAAATGATAAAGTAATTGCCGAAGCACCAATAAGAGGTGTAGCAAAACCTCCGACATTAGATAGTCTTGGAATTGTCGAGTGCTCTAAATAGAATATCAGAAAAACAAATAAGGAGATAATTAATGAGATTCTTTTATACGCTATTAACATTAATATTATTTTTATCTAATTCTGTTGTTGCGAATGCTGATAATCGAATATTTGTTACTAATGAAAGAAGTAATACAGTCTCGGTTATCGACGCAAAGTCATTAAATGTTGAAAACACAATTGAAATCGGTGAACGTCCTCGGGGAATTGGTCTCTCGCCAAATGGAAATGAACTTTATATCGCAATCAGCGAAGAAAATAAAATTGTTGTTATGGACCCAGATTCATTAGAAATTCTGAGAGAATTTAAGGCAGGTTCTGATCCTGAAACTTTTGCTGTTCATCCAAATGGTAATATTTACATTTCAAATGAGGATGATGCAAAGGCAACTGTTTTTAATCCAAAAACCGGAGAGAAAATTGCAGAAATCAAAGTTGGTTTAGAGCCAGAGGGTGTTGCTATATCTCATGATGGAGAACGAGTAATCATTACAAGTGAATCAACTAATATGCTGCATGTTATAAGAGCTTCAGAAAATATAATTGAAAGTAATATTCTTGTCGGTTCACGGCCACGTTCGGCTGTTTTTACGAAGTCTGGTGATATTGTATACGCAACCGCTGAAATTAGTGGTGAAGTTGTTAAAGTTGATATTAATAAAGCTAAAATCATTAAAACTGGATCAACCGGTGATGCTAAATCAAAACCAAAAGATGTTATCCTCAGTAAAGATGAAAAAATTATCTATGTAGCAGGCGGCCGAGCAAATAAGGTTATTGTTATGGATGCTGATACCCTCGAAATTATTAAAAACATACCAGTTGGAAAACGTGTCTGGGGTTTAGCAATGTCTAGTGATGGTCAACGTATTTTTACAACAAACGGCGTAAGTGGTACCGTTTCTGTTATTAATACTGTAAAAAACGAAGTTATTAAAACTATCGAAGTTGGTAAATTTCCTTGGGGAGTTGTTGTAAAAGATAAATAAATTATGCTTTGATAATATTATGCCTAATCGCTATCCTCGCAATATCCGCGACGGTAGAGGCTTGCAGCTTGTTTTTTATTTGTGAGCTGTAATTAGCTACAGTCTTATAACTTATATTTAATTCTTTACTAATCTCATTAGTATTTTTGCCTTCCGCTAATAAACAAAAAATTTGAAACTCTCGAGCTGATAAATCTGATAATAGAGAATCACCCTCTCGTGACTGCTCATACTCATAAGTCATCTTTTGTCTCAGATCATCATCAATATATTTTTTACCCTGTGACACATGCTTAATGGCTTTTGATAGTAATTTAGGATCTGTGCTTTTTGTCATATAGCCAATGGCACCTGCTTGCAAAGCCCTTTCAACAAAAACAACCTCTTCATGCATAGTAAAAACCAGCACTTTGATATCATGATCATTAGAAACTATACGTCTAATAGCCTCAATACCATTTATCCCTGGCAAAGATATATCCATAACAACAACATTAGGACGAAGTTTGGTAGATAACTCAATTGCCTCTTCTCCAGTATCTGCCTCAGCTATAACATCAATATAATCAATATTTTTTAATAAAATTTTATAGCCAGCACGAACAACAGCGTGGTCATCAACTAAAATTACTTTGATTTTTTTCATGTAATAAATAACTATTAATTTTCTATAGGAATTAGTATATGTATATTAAAGCCATTACCTGGCTTACTAAAAAATTCAAATTTTCCATTATGCATTTCAACGCGTTCTTTCATGCCCAATAACCCAAAACCAAGCTTCACATCATCTATATCTAGACCAATACCATCATCATATATTTCTAAATCAATTTTCTCTATATTATTATGTTCAGTTTTTTTTGCCCTTACAGTAATCCTGCTTGCTTTGGAATATTTTAATGTATTAGTTAAGCTTTCTTGAATAATTCTGTATAAACTTATTTTTAATGATTCTGATAAATTATCAGGAATATTCGAGAAGCTAAAATCACAAAAAATCTCATCTTGATTATCGTTCCATTCGTCCATCATATTTTGCAATGCTTTAATCAAACCAAATTCATCGAGCACAGATGGACGTAATCTATGCATCATATTTTTTGCAACCTGATAAATATGATCTGAATAATCAACAATTGTTTTTACGCTTGAATTAATAAATCTTTTTTCCAATGTTGTTTTATTTGAAATCGATACAGCGACTGCTTTAATAGCAGTAATTGTTTGTCCTAATTCGTCATGAAGTTCCTGGGAAAGTACTCGCCTCTCCTCTTCTTGGATTTCAAGTAAACGATGTCTTAAAAATTGGTTCCTTTCACTGGTTTCAAATAATACTTTTGCCATATGATTGAATTGTGCTGAAATACGATCAAGCTCAGGTAGAGGGAAATGAGGCAGTTCCAACTTATAGTTGCCTTCCTTTATATCGGAAAGCCCTTCTAATATTTTTTCAATAGGTGATAGATATAGCCCTATCAATACATATATAAGAAAATTAGCAAGAACAATAAATACTGATAAAAATATTAAAATATTTCTTGTTTCAATCCAACTCTCATGAATTTCATCTAATGGATCAGGTTTTATGAGAACATCAATCGGTGTTGTAACAGGCGTATATAACCATCGGCGAATTTCAGTGGCGGGTGGCTGTACAAGACTAACAAACCACTCTGGCGCATCGCTTTCCTTAAATAAAATATCCTCATCACTTGGTATAAGAATATCAGTAGGGCTTCTAAGCTCGATGTGAAGGTGCCTTATTGTTTTTAATTCTGCTAATTTACGTAAAAAACTCAGTTTCTGATCGCCGGCATCAGGTAATGAAGAGGCTGATGCTGCTTGAATTAATTGAAGCGCAAGTTGTGTGCTCGATTCGACCTCGCTGTGGACAGAACGACGTGCATTTGTGATGGTATAAAAACTACTACACAAAAACAAAATGACTAATAACGTAGTTATTAAGATATTAAGCCTGACCCTAAGGCTCATAGAACTATTTCACCTCTTTAATAATCTAATTATTCGGTATAAAGTCTGACTTATTGCCACAGAAATATGATAAATTTCAATTAAATATATTAAAATTTCTATGTAAAAGCTTACTTGTTAATTTACAATACCACCAATTTTATTAGAACTATATAAAGAACAGGGAAAAATTCCTAATGGAAAAAAACATTAAATATTTTTTAATTAGACTCTCATTCGGCATTCTACTGATATCTGTTGTTTTTGCAGAGCCAGAAACAACTGATTCAACAACTGATTCCGTTATTCAAGAAGATAGTGCTGCCGCTGAAACAACACCAGAGCCTAAAAACAATGAAACTTCAGAATCTCTAGAAAATGAAAATACCGCTCCTGTGGTAAAGGAAAAAACTGTAAATACAGCTGACAATCAGGATTTACCCAATGAAATTGATGCGGAAAAAACTCTTGGGGCTGCTGTTGAGACTAAAATTGAAGCTCAAAAAGAGGCAGTTAAATCACAAAATACAATTGATCAGTTGACAGATGAAACAAGAGATATGGTGCAAGAATATCGAAATGCTATACGAAAAACAGATAGTCTTAGTTCTTATAACCAGCAATTAGCAAAATTAGTAAAACAACAAAAAATTTCCCTAAGTTCTATACAACGACAGCTTGAAAATGCAGAAGAAACGAAACGTAGTATTGTTCCTTTTATAAATAAAATGATAGGGACTCTTGAAAAATTCGTGCGACTTGATCTGCCATTTCTTCTAGATGAAAGACGTCAACGTATCTCTACATTAAAACAAATTGTAAATTTTCCTGATATCACGCTCCCTGATAAATATCGCCGAGTAATGGAAGCTTATCAAATAGAAATTGAGTACGGGCGAACAATTGAGGCCTATAACGACACTATTACAGTTGATGGTAAGGAATATACTGTTGAAATATTACGTGTGGGACGACTTCTTATGACATTTCAAACGTCTGACGGAGAACTCAGCGGTATATGGAATAAGCATTCTAAAGCATGGAGAAAATTACCATCAGAATATAATCGTTCAATTAATCAAGGCCTGTTAATAGCAAAAAAACAAGCTCCACCTGAATTAATTAAGCTACCCGTTACTGCTGCGGGGAAAAAATTATGAACAGATTAATGATATTAGTTTTTATTCTTTTCATATCTTTTTCGTATGCAGAAGAAGCAAGTAATTTGGATGAACTATTAGAACAAGTAAAAAAAGAGCGGACATTACAGAAAGAAGAACTTTTACAAAGGGAATCGAGATTTAAGAATGCATATAGTAAACAAAAAAAACTATTAGAAGTTGCTGCAAAAAAACTTAAAGAAGAAGAAGATCGAAGCGAATCATTAAAAGCTACATATGAAAGTTATGATAGTGAGATAAAAAAACAAAAAGATATATTAGATGAAAGAATGGGTACCCTTGGTGAACTGGATGGAATTGTCAAACAAATAGCAGGTGAACTTGATTCCATAATTGATACATCACTGGTCTCTGCGCAGAAACCTGATAGAGATAAAATACTCGACATATTGTCAACCAGAAAAGAACTTCCCTCGTATGAAGATTTGGAAGAGCTCTGGCTATTAGCCATGGACGAAATGGTTGAATCTGGGAAAGTGGTTCGCTTTCCTGGAAAAATAGTAACCGCCTCAGGAAATGAAATAGAACAAGAGATTACTCGTATTGGAGTTTTCAACGCTATCTCTGCTGGTCGTTTTCTAAGATCGTTGCCAGAATCAGGGATTTTAATAGAACCAGGCAGGCAGCCGGGGCAGCGTTTCCTTGAAATGGCGAGAGGAATTGAAAATGCAGATTCAGGAATACACCCTTTCCCTGTCGATCCGACTCGCGGAGCAATGTTAGCATTGCTAGTACAAGTGCCCGATCTTAAAAATCGTATAGAGCAAGGTGGTTTAATTGGATATGCTATTTTAATTATTGGATTTATAGGCGTTTTATTGGCTATTGAAAGGCTAGTCAGTTTATTTCTAACAAATCGAAAAGTACAAGAACAACTAGAAAGTAACGAGCCCGGCGATAATCCGCTTGGCCGTATTATGATTGTTTATAAAAATAATCCTGAAACAGATGCTGAAACTCTCGGGTTGAAACTTGATGAAGCTATCCTAAAGGAAATGCCAAGACTTCAACGCGGCCTATGGACAATAGCGCTGCTCGCTGCCGTATCACCGCTACTTGGATTACTTGGTACTGTTACTGGTATTATCGAGACATTTCAATCTATCACATTGTACGGAACGGGCGACCCTCGTGTTATGTCTGGCGGTATATCACAGGCGCTCGTAACAACAGTTATGGGACTACTAGTTGCTATTCCACTATTGCTCTTTCATGGGTACCTTTCTTCAAAAAGTAATGGGCTAGTTCAAATTTTAGATGAAAAAAGTATTGCTTACGTTGCATTACTAGCAGATGAAAATCGTAAAAAAGTTTTTGGTCAATCTCAATTTCAAAATGTTAGAAAGGAAGATAATGCTAAACCAAATACAGTAAATAAAGAGGATAATGAACCGGAATTCTATATACCAGAAGATGAATAAATCATTTTTTAATTACATTGATGGAAAATAATGATGTTTGATCAGATTGAAATGATGAGAGATTTTTTTACTAAAGGCGGGCCTGTCTTAGTGAGTATTTTTTTGCTTTCTATAGTTTTATGGATATTGATTCTTGAGCGATATTATTTTCTTTTTAAGGTATGTCCAGGAAAAATTAATCAAATTGTCAAAGAATGGCAAGAGCGACAAGATCATTCATCTTGGTATGCATTAAAGATTAAAGATGGTCTAGTAAGTGAAGTATCAACCGCATTAAAACAAAATCTTATACCAATACAAACGTTAACTGGCATACTCCCTTTACTAGGATTATTAGGTACTGTAACTGGAATGATTTCAATATTTGAGGTTTTAAATGTTTTTGGCACGGGTAATGCTCGTGGAATGGCAGAAGGAATATCGAGAGCTTTGTTGCCAACAACAGCTGGTTTAGCAACATCTATTATTGGAATATATTTTAGTGCCGATCTAAATAAACGCGCTAAAACGAGAGAAATGATGGCAAAAGATGCATTAACGATTGAAAGAAAAACAAATAAAATTCAAGATCTACTGACTAAATAACAATCATGAGACAAACACACGCAAAGCAAGAATCAGAAGTTCAAAATATAGACTTAACACCTCTTATTGATACTGTATTTATTTTATTAATATTTTTTCTAGTTACATCTTCTTTCACGAAAGAATCAGGTATTGATGTTGATAGACCAACTGCGCAAACTGCTGTTAGAGAAGAGCAAGGGAGTATGATTATAGCAGTTAGTAAAGAAGGAGAGGTTTGGATAGATAACAATAAAATAGAACTTAATGCGGTACGCTCACATGTTGAACGTGCACATGCCCAAAATCCTGAAGGAACAATAATAATACTAGCAGATCAGAATTCGAGAACAGGAATCACTGTGGAAGTACTTGATCAAGTTCGTCTAGCTGGAGTTACAAATGTTTCAATAGCGGCTTCTAATGAAGAATAAAAAATATTTTATTCTCTACTATGAAAATACCCAAGCTAAATATTCTAGAAAATACAAAGATACCTACATTTATTATTGTTGCAATAATTTTAAATATTGCCATATTTATTCTTATCCAAAGACTTGTTAATAGAGAGCATGGTTTCGATATCAATCTAATTGATAGAAACTTTCTTGATTTTACACGCGTTATTGAAAAACCTATCCCGCCTCCAGAAAAAATTGAAGACATTGAGCCACCACCTGAAGAAGAGGATCCGCCACCTCCCGAAATGCCGACACCTGAAATCGAAAAACCTCAGCAAATGGATGTTGAATTATCTACACCTGAAATTGATGTGCCAATGTCAATGGCAGGAGAGCCATATTTAGGAGAAATTGGTGATGGCTCAGGAAACGCAGGTGGATTGGGTCATCCGGGAAAACCTAATATTGATAGTAACGTTGTTCCTTCGCTCAGAATACCTCCAGCTTACCCTAAACGCGCACTTCGTAGCGGTATCGAGGGTATTGTAACGGTTGAATTTACAATTACCATAGATGGGTCTGTTAAAGATGCTGAGATTGTAGAAGCAAAGCCGCCCAATATCTTTGATAAAGCTGTATTAAGAGCAATTGCAAAATGGAAATTCAATCCTGATATGGTAGACGGTCAACCCGTAGAGAAACGAGCAAGACAAGATATAAAATTCACACTAAAAAAATGATTTTTTTCAAAACAATGAATATGAAGCAAATAATATTAAGTATTTTAATAGTCATTTTTTCATATACAGCAAACGCTAGAGATAATTACTCACTACAAACAGGAACATACTCTGTTCTCAATAAAGTTCAAAAAGATATGGATGAGGGTAAGAATGAGGAAGCATTAAAAAAATTAGAAAAAATTATATCATCAGGAAATATCAAAGATTATGATTCTGCAGTTATTTATCAAACAATTGGTTTTGTGCAAAATAATTTAGGAGATTTCAAAGCAGCTGCGGAAAATTATACAAAAGCATTATCTTATAAAGTATTACCAGAAGATATTACTCACGGTCTTTACTACACAGTTACTCAATTACTTGTATATTCAGAGAGATATCAAGAAGGAATTGAATATATTCTAAAATGGTTTGCAAAAGAAAAAGAGCCTAAGGCTGAAGCCTATATTCTTGCCGCAACTGCATATTATTATCTTGAAAATTATAGTGAAGTTATTAATTTTGCTAGCAAAGCTTTGCCTTTAATAAAAACTCCGCCTTTAAATTGGTATGAACTCTTATTGGCTGGGTATTATGAAACAGAAGATCTGAATAATGCAGCAATAATTCTTGAAAATATAATCTTCAAATATCCTGCAAGAAAAAAATATTGGATCCAACTTGCTGGCATATACCAAAGATTAGAAAGAGACGAAAAGGCATTAGCTATTTTTGAGCTAGCTTATGCAAAGGACTTCTTAAAAAAGAAACAGATAATACAACTATGTAAAAATTATCTTTATTTTGAGATGCCTTATAAAGCAGCAGTAATTTTGGAAAAAGAAATGGCTACTGGAAGAATTGATAGTACTCTTGAAATGTTAAATATGTTAGTAGATGCATGGATACTAGCTCAAGAAAGCGAAAAAGCTGAGTCTGTATTTAATGAAATTATTAATTCATATAACGATGAAAAATCTAGACTAAGACTTGGTCAACTCCACATTGAAAATGAACAATGGGAAAAAGCAGTTGATGTTCTAAATGTTGAGCTTGAAACAGAAGATATAACCCTACTATCAAAAATAAGCCTCTTACTAGGCATTGCTCTATTTAACTCAGAAAACATAGCTGAAGCTAGAGAATCATTTACCCAGGCATTATCTGATAAAACAACTGAAGAGCAAGCTAAATGGTGGCTGGATCATATTAAAAGAAAAAGCGAAGTAACTAAAAATAGCTAAATAGTTATTTTTATATTATCCATAAGACGAAAATACGTCGGAATATTATTTTTAATGAAATATATATATTTATTAATACTAAATATCTTTGCTATTCCAAATTTTTCATACGCTAATAACGACATTGAAAGCTTATGTAAAAAGTTTCCAATATCAACTAAGGTGCGTGAAATTCATTCAAATCATGACGATAATATTATATTTAAATCTGGTGTTTTGTGGAAAATTATTACTCCAAACAAAAAGACTAACTATCTATTTGGAACAATACACTCGCAAGACTATTCTGTAAGTAAATTTTCTCCTGAAGTTAGATTAACGTTAGTGAAAAGTAAGAAATTAATCTTGGAAATTATTCCGAATAATGATGCAAATGTAATCTATAAAAACAAGATGTATTACAAAAACGGGGAACAACTTAATAATCTTATAGAAAAACCTCTTTTTCAAAAACTTACAGAACAAATAAAATATTATGATTTAAGCGAAGGTGAATTAAATAATCTTAAGTATATGAAACCGTGGGCAGCATTTAATTTAATTGGAAGACCTAAACCTGTTCGAGCTCCAACGCTTGAAAGTAATTTACTAAAATTAGCGCAAGAAAGAATGCTAGAAATAGATTCACTCGAAACTATGGATGAAATAATATCATCTCTAGATGAATTATCTATACATGATCAACTTAATATACTAAAAGATACAATATGTAATCGTAAATATATAATTGAAGAAACAAAAACATTAATTGGTTTATATATTAAGCGTAATGCTTTAGAGATTGTTAAATTTAGTAAAAAAAAACATGCTAATGAATCAATATATAATCAGTTTATGGAAAAAATGCTACACGATAGAAATAAAAAGATGATAAAAAAAATATCCAATGAATTTGAAGAAGGAGATGTGTTCGTTGCCGTTGGTATTTTACATCTTATTGCCAAGCGTGGGATATTAGAAAAACTTCAAAATCTAGGTTATGCTATTGAGACAATCTATTAATTTGATCATTTTTTTGAATTAAATTTTTCTTTTTGTTCTGTGGTAGCTTCCTTTTGGTATTTCTTTTTCCACTCCAAATATGGTATGCCATAAATAATCTCTCTAGCCGATTCGTAATCAATCTTAATATCTCTTTCCTCGGCAGCTGCTCTATACCATTTCGAAAGACAATTTCTACAAAAATCAGCTAAATTCATAAGATCAATATTCTGTACTTCTGTATGAGCTCTTAAATGCTCTAACAATCTTCTAAAAGTTGCCGCCTCAATTTCTACTCGCTTATTTTTGTCTATTTTTTTCATATTTCTTACAAATTATATTTCTTGATTCGATAACGCAAGGCCATCCGTGTAATTCCAAGTTCTCTTGCTGCCTTTGATACATTGCGATTTGTGCGTTCTAAAGCTGATTTAATTAATTGTAATTCTGCCTCACCCAATGTTATATCATGATTAATTTCTACTTCATTATTAATTTTTTCATTTTTATCTATATTAAGAATATTAATATCGATAACCCCTCCTCCACTTAGTAAAACAGCACGCTCAATAAGGTGCTTTAATTCTCTAACGTTTCCATGCCATGAATATTCTTTAAGTTGCTTAAGTGCTTCTTTTGAAAATCCCTCAAATAATAATCCATAACGTTTTGATGTTAAACTAGCACAGTAATTTGCTAATAATAAAATATCTTTATCCCTATCTCGCAAGGATGGCATAGTAAGTGTTATGACATTTAATCGATAATATAAATCAGAACGAAATTCTCCTCTTTTCACTAATGACTCAATATCCCTATTTGTTGCAGCTATTATCCATGCAGCAACTGGAAGTTCTTTTGTTGAACCCAGTCTTCTTAATGATCTGCGCTCTAATACTGCTAAAAGCTTTGATTGTAAATCAATTGGTATTTCAGCAATTTCATCTAAAAATAAAACACCCTCTTCAGCAGCTTCAATTAAACCTGCTCGAGCAACATTTGCATTTGTAAATGCTCCTTTTTCATGGCCAAATAATTCTGACTCTATCAAATCTTTCGGTAAAGATGCGCAATCAACGTGGACAAAAGGTCTTGTGTTTAAGCCGCTTTTCGCATGTAGTAAACGAGCAACCACATCCTTGCCCGTCCCAGTTTCACCAAGAATTAGTACCGTCGGTGGAACACCCGATTCAGACTGGGTGAGAGATGATATCTTCTCGACTTGCTCCCGTATAAAATTGATTTGTCTGCATTCTCCAAGAAATTTAACTTCTTCGAAAGCATGTTGTTCGCGTTTTGCTGAATAGCTTAATTTTTGCGTAAGTTCATTTTTATCAATTACTTTTTTAACATTTACATATAACTCTTCCAGGTCAATGGGTTTCTTTAGATAATCAGAAGCACCTAATTTCATTGCAGATACTGCGTCTTCAAGTTCTCCATATGCAGACATTACTAGTACTTCAGTATTCGTATTTTTAGATTTTATTTCATTTAATAAATCAAGTCCCGAACCATCCGGCAATCGCATATCTAACAAAATAAGATCAGGAATATTTTCTTTTAAATACAGTCTTGCAGATTTTAAATCAGATGCTAAGTTAATATCATATCCTTTACGTAACAAATGTTTTTTCACTGCATTTCCAAAAACAGTTTCATCTTCGACTAAAAGAATTTGTTTTTTTAGAATAGGTATTTCAGTAGACATTGAGTCATGCATCATGAAAATCCCTTACCTAAATTAATCGGGGCTTTAATAATTACTTCGGTCCCTTTTCCTGATTTTGTTTTAAAATCAAGTTGCCAATTATGTTTTTGGCATATCTTGAAGGCTATAGGTATTCCTAAGCCCGTACCATAACGTTTTGTTGACGGTCCCGGCTCAAGATTTCCAGGTTTTGGCTCAAAAAGTAGCCCAGAACCGCTATCTTGAATTCGAATCTCAAGTGTATCTTTATTATTTATTATATTAATTTTTAGAATACTTGATTCCGAACTCGCATCAATTGCATTTGCTAATAAACTATATATTGCCTGCTCCATCAAATCTGGATCAACATTTAATAAAACTGAATCTTCCCAACCATTTTTTACTAGCTTTATTCTTTTTTCTTTTATTTTGTTATCAAGCACTTCTAATACTGCATCAACTAGTCGTGATGCATCAACATTAATTAAATTTGGCTCTAAAGGGTGCAAGTACGAAACTAATGAGCTAACCCATCGACCTAAACGATCTATCGTATCTATTATGGCCTGTTTTGATTCATTAATTTCTTTTTTATTATCAGCGTGTTCAAGTAATTGTGCGCTCGCCCTAATGCTTGCTAATGGATTGCGTATGTTATGGGCAACAACTGGAATTAGTGAGCCCAATGCAACTTGCCTTTCATTTTCTAAAAGTGCTTCTCTATTACGTGATAGTTCATCAGCCATTTTATTAATCGTATTAGCTAATTCTGATACTTCTTCAACACCCTCTTCTTTTATTTGGTAATTTAATTTGCCGTGACTTATTTTACCTGCGCCTTCCATAACATTAGCAATTGGCGCAATGAATTGTATTCTCATAATATGACGAGTATAAAAAACAATAATAAACGCAATAATAAGGGGTATAGGTATAATAAATGGTGCAAATTTTGTCCAGATTTCAAGTGTTTTATCTAATTCTTCATGGTTACCTCTTAATAATGATTTGAATGAATGGTATCGATTTTCGAATTTCCCTACCATTTGCTGAGCAAAGGTTGGATTAAGAATCTGAATTTTTGATAAACGATCGGCAATATACGGGTTACTGAAAATATTATTCATATCAACCTGGATTTCTCTGTAAGAAAGATTCAGTTCCTGAATTGCTTGATCCTCTTTACGTGAATTCGACTTTCTTCTAAGTTCGTTAAATAATTCAGAAATACTACGTGAATATTCAGGATATGTTTCTAGCGCATGAGCATCTTCTAGTATTCGTGCGCGAATCATTTCTTGAATCTGTGCATAAAGCTCGCCTCGTATCTGTTCAGTAAGATAAAACATTGCATTTATACGGACTGATTCTGCCGAATTCTGCTGCCAAAAAAATGCTGAGACCCCACCAATCAGACCCATAGCAGCAACTAGAAATAAAATTGCAATTTCATGACGAAATATAAGATTATTTAAAGACTTAGGTGAAAAAAATGACATAGTTGTTAATTATATCTTACAATTGGTCCAAATGAACCAAACTTTTGGATAAAATTAGCCAAAAAAAACAACAATTGTTCCTTTCATACTGGCATTTTTTATTCCTAACCAATTGTTTATTATGATAATAATAGAAAATCTCTAAAATTGGCATGATATCTGAATAATAAAAAGTGCACGGTAATTAAAGTGTCCCGTTCTCATCGGGTATTTAACAACTAACTATTCTTAAGGAGAGTTAATATGAAATGGGAAACTCCAGAATATAGTGACATCCGCTTTGGCTTCGAAGTCACCATGTACATCAACAATAAATAATTGTTGTCTTAGCTTAAGCAAAAAAAGGAGTCTTTTGACTCCTTTTTTATTTTGCTCCCAGTGCATTCTTATTTGATCAAAACCACATTCTTTTAAATAGATGAAATTGTTTTTTATAAATATGGTACATCGCACCTGATATATGCAGAAATATAAGTAGTCCGAAAATTACTGCGCTAATATCATGCATTGTGGTGAATAACTGATTAAGTTCGGGCGACTTCCATCCCCAATGAGGCAGGGGTATTCCCCAAAATTTTGTTTTATACCCACTAAAAGAAGAGGATATATATCCTGTAATGGGTTGAATAAACATCATTAGATAAAGTAAATTATGCGTAGATACTGCCGCTATTTTTTGGATGGGAGTTACATCATCTGGCAAAGCAGGTGATTCTGAAATAAGTTTCCAAAATAATCTAAGCAAAACTAAGAGTGCGAGTGTTAAACCCATTGATTTATGTAACGCAAAAAACCAACTTCGCTCATCACTGCCCTTCGGCAAATCAACCATATATATACCTAAAATAAACATACATATTAGTAAAATTGCCATGATCCAATGAATAATAACTGCAACTGTATTGTATCGTCTAATATCCATTCGCTATTCCCACGTGATAATATAGTATTATAAATAACCATCTTATATACATAAATATTAAAAATAAAAAAATATGTCTAAAAATCTAATAATATTTTGTATTCTTACTATCATTATAGTTATGCCTCTACCAATAAGTGCTGAGGATTACCAGATTATAGTTTCCAAAAGCAATAAAGAACTTGCATTAAAAAAATCAAATAATATTGTAAAAAAATATCATATCGCTACTGGTAAAGGCGGACAAGGAACTAAAAGAAAACGTGGCGATAGTAAAACACCATTAGGTGTCTATCGAATTTCTAAACTTAGTAAAAGTAAGCGCTTTTATTATTTTATACAACTTGATTACCCAAATTTAATCGACGCATGGTATGGTTTTAAAAATGAAGTTATTAATGGTGGTGATTTTAAACGTATTGCAAGTGCATATAAAAAGCGTGAATTTCCGCCACAAGATACAAATTTAGGAGGACAGATAGGAATTCATGGCATTGGTAATACAACAAAAAAGAAATTAGCAATTCATAAAGAACTTAACTGGACCGATGGGTGTATCGCTTTAACAAATGATGATATAAGTGATCTTATAAAATTTATTAAAATTGGAACAACTGTAGTAATTAAAGAATAATAAACTCATATCATGGAAAACAACATAAAGGTAAAATATCAACGTGGTGCATTAACAAATTATTTGTATGGGTACTGTGTATTGAGTACGTTTATTTTTATATTAATAATTTTTGATATTATTACATATAAAACATATGATGATATTTATAAGAAATTTTCAGAGAAAGATTATATTGATATTATTCAAGATGCAGAATTTGCTATTACTGAAAATAATTTTCGTATTGTAAACCGTATAAATATTGGAGAAGCCATTCAAGAAAGGAAGGGTGTAATATTTCCAAGAAATGAAGTGATATTATTTTGTAATTTAACCACCGCTGAAGAAATGTTGAAGCTTGAACCCGATTTCATTAGTTTCTGCCCATATAAAATAACTATTTCAGAAAGATTAGGAAGGTCGGATCTTGAAGAAAAAATTATGATTTCGACACGTCTTTTACCAACAGATACAGAATCAACCGATATAAATAATCTTTCAGTTAATATGAATGAAATTTTACGTAAAATAGTGGAATATGCTGTATTAGAAGACCCTTTTGTCATTAATCTTGATAAATAAATATATACATCATTTATGAAGATACAACCAGAACATAATCTACTACTCAAATGGTTAATTTTAACTGGTCTTATTGGCTTTTCAGCAATAGTCGCCTGGAATGAAGGGGTTATTTCGTCACTGTACAGTGTCGATAAAAGTCATATTTCTATGGCAATAACATTAATTTATCTTCTAGTTACCCTACATTGTGCTCAAAGAATATATACAATTTCAACAGAAACTAATTTATCGAAAAGAATAGAAGATATTATAAAAAATGAAAAAAAAATAATTCTAAATATTAATGACGATCAAGTTTTAATAAATTCAAAAATAAAATTGCCTGAGTGTCTAATGACTGAATATATAAAAGATCTATGCTTTCGTAATAATAATATTTCTGTACCTAATGATAATGGTTTAACCTCAGATCTAAATGATGTCTATAATTCAAGATTAAAAGGTCCCCAAGAAATTGGTTGGTTTGTCTCAGATATGATGTTAAAGCTAGGTCTGTTAGGAACAATTATTGGATTTATTTTTATGCTCGGATCTGTTGCCAACATTGCGGATTTTGATGTCAGTAATATGCAAAAAATATTACGGCATATGAGTAATGGAATGGGCACTGCTCTTTACACAACATTGACAGGTTTAGTGTGTAGTGTTTTATCGGCGATGCAGTATCATATGATAGACAGACATGCTGATGAATTAATAGAGTTAACCAGCCATACGACACAAATTCATCTCGTACCAAAAATAAACACTAACTAATATAATGCGCGTCAAAGATCGATTTCGTTCTGATCCTTTTACTGATTTATTATTTAACGCCCTTCTCGGCTTTACTTTCCTATTTCTTGTTGCAATTATGTTTATGAATCCCGAGGCAAAATCAGGTATTATTGATCCAAAAGCAGAGTACATACTTACAATAACTTGGGAAGATAATAATCCTGATGATATTGATGTGTGGGTCGAAGATCCTGAAGGACAACTCGTTTATTTTCGAGCAACAGAGGCTGGACTTCTGCATCTCGATCGTGATGATCGTGGGTTAGTAAATGACACAATAACAATTGATGGCAAGGAAGTACAAAACCCATTAAATCAGGAGGTTGTAACATTACGTGGTGTTGTAAAAGGAGAATATGTTGTCAATCTTCATTATTATGCCTCAGAAACAAACAAACCAGTTGATGTTAATGTGCGGCTTGCAAAAGTTAATCCAAAATTAGAGATTATGTACTACGGAAAAGTTAATCTTGAGAAAAAAGGTGACGAAAAAACAGCGTTTCGTTTTAGTATCATACGAAACGGTAAAGTTTCAGGTATTAATTTTCTTCCTAAACAACTCGTTATCGTAAATTAGATAGAGAGAATATTATGACACTAGGCATAACAGGTATTATCTCAGCCTATATATTACTTGCGTTATTACTCCTAAGTATTAATCTTTATTCAAAATGGTCGTGGCATATAAAAGCTGCGACTATTATCCTAACATCTGTTTTTTATATCGTAACTTATTATTCATTACCAGCATTACTAGGATGGCCAACTTCTCAAAACCCACCCGCACAATTTAGATTACTCGCTGCGCATGTCGAACAACCTGATAAAGAAAAAAATACAAAAGGGGCTATTTATCTCTGGTTATCGAAAATTATTAATTTAACAGAATTAACCGAACCAAGGGCCTATGAGTTTGATTACTCAATTGAACTTCATGAAAAAATTATTAACGTAAATGCTAAATTGAATAAAAATATTAAACAAATTGGTGAATTTAAAGATCCTGATAATGCATTCAATGAAATAAACGAACAAAAACGTGGTGTTAAATCTGTAAAAATTGAATTCTATGATTTGCCAGATCCACTATTTCCAGATAAATAAATTACCAACTATTTAATATAGAACTTTTGACATTCTTACGTATTTTTCAATAAGTTCAATCATTTCGATTTCAGATAATTTTGATTTGCTATTATCAAACCAATGTTTTTCATTTTCGATAATCTTGCTGGCAATAATTTTACTATTAATATTGCCTTTATCATCTCTACAAATGCCTGGTGAATTTATTAATAAGGATATGGCGGCACCTAATACAATCTCATTTTCTGATTTATATATTCCATCTTGTGAGATTCCATGATTAATAGTATTACTATCATAATTATTAGTTCTTAATGATTGAGTTATAAAAGTCATTAACGTATTAAATTCATCAGGAATATTAATTCTACTAATTGTTGCCCAATGATATAGATCTACTGGTTTTACTTCCCATTCATTTTCTGGTTTATTAATATTTAAGACTTCTAATAGATTCTTCCTCACACATTCGTTTGCATGTTCTTTTAGGTTATTAATTCTCTCAACTAGATCCTTATCTAAAATATTTTTTTTAGATGGATTAATAGACAATAATAATAATATTCCTTCGCTATGTAATAACCATTTTTCTTTTTTACACCATTTTTCATATAGTTTTTGCTTATTAATTTTTTCTTCATCATATATTTCGTTTGGTACAGTGTTCCTTTGTATCTTATTATTCTTATTAAAAATGAATATAGATAACTTATTGATAATATTAATCATTAGATAAAATATCTACTGTAAAACTTTATTATAACCAGACCAATATATATCTAATGATCTTTCATTTCCTGACGCAGAAAACCTTTTACCTATACAAAAACCTGGAATAACTGCTAATTCTTCATTTATATAAATAAGTGGCACTCTATCTCTTAACCATGGAAGTACACCATACTCTTGAAATAATTGCTTTACGGTTTTTGAGTTAGATAAACTGTTTAAATAAATTTTCTCGCCACCGTGTCTGTATCGAATAGTAATTTTAGCTCCATTAATACACGATTTTAGAATCCCTTTGCCATAGGTTTCTTTAGCAATTAACTTTTCGCCTTGAATTTCTAGTGGTGAATTTGTATTCCAATAAATCTCTTCATTTTCATCATGAGTTTTAATTGTTTCTAAAGCATACAAATGATCCCTATATTTTCTAACTTCTGTATTTTTCCAATTCACGCACGGAGATTTATCAGGGCCAGCGTTAATAAGAGTTGTGATAATCTGACTCATATGTTTAGAGCCAGGTTTCTCAAGATTTAAATTATCAAGCCAGTAAAAAATGAGATTCTTTTGTCTTGGTAAACTTAGTTTTTTTAACATTTTTATATCAAGATTTATCAAATTTTTACACAAAACTTTTTTCATATCTTCTAAGGCAATTTCACCAAGAAGATTCATCGATTCTTTTTGGTGACTAATAACTCTTGATATATTTTGACGATAAGAAGGCCATGAGTTTTCGACATTTGCTAATACTCTATGTCTTAGATAATTTCTGTCGTAACGAATATCTGAATTAGATTGATCGTCTTGCCATAAGAGATTATTAATTTTTGCATATCTTTCTAGTTCACTTCGTCGAATATGTAAAAAAGGCCGTGCATGGAATCCATCTCCAAACCTCTTGACTACTGGCATTGATGATAATCCTCGAGGACCTGCACCTCTAAGTGCCTGAAGAAAGAATGTTTCAACTTGATCGTCCATATGATGCGCGGTAAGTAGTACATCATCTTTGGACATTTCTTTCCCTATAAGAAAATAGCGTTTATCTCTAGCCCAGCATTCAACACTTACATTTTTTGGGCAATTTTCATGAATACTAATTGCTGTAAAAGGTATGTTATAGCTTGCACATTCCTTTTTACAGAACCTCTCCCAATCATTGCTTTTTTCATACAAACCATGATTAATATGAATTACTTCTAATGATTGCTTTAAATTTTCTCTAATTGAAAAAAGAAGATGGAGTAACACGCTAGAATCAATTCCACCACTATAAGAAATTATTATTTTTTTTGAATCTGAAAATGAATCAAGAAATTCTTTAAGATCAGACTTGGACAAAGTATTTCTTATATACTGTTCTTTTTCTATATCTAACATACTTATTTAGAATGTTTCAGTAATTAATTTTCTTCAAACCTACCAAGTTGCCTAAGTCTTTCTTGCCTTTGTGTGACGATTTGCGATACGGGTTTCACGCATATTTGCGCCAACTCTTCAACTAATGCTTGTTTAACTCTTTTTGCGATTTCATCAAAATCACGGTGTGCCCCGCCCAAAGGCTCATCGATAATTCTGTCGATAAGTCCAAATTCTTTTAATTTCTTTGCATCGATACCCATTGATTGAGCAGCTTCTTTTGCTTTATCTGCACTTTTCCATAGAATTGATGCGCACCCCTCAGGAGAAATCACAGAGTAAGTGCTATATTCAAGCATCAACAAATGATCAGCAACCCCTATTGCTAAAGCACCTCCAGAACCGCCCTCACCTATTACAATTGATATTATCGGAGTTTTAAGTTCTGACATTACTAATAAATTCTTAGCAATTGCTTCGCTCTGCCCACGTTCTTCAGCGTCTACTCCAGGATATGCTCCCGGTGTATCTATAAAAGTTAATATAGGCATAGTAAATCTTTCCGCTAACTGCATAATACGAAGAGCTTTACGATAACCCTCGGGTTTTGGCATTCCATAATTGCGCCTTATTCTCTCTTTTGTATCTCTTCCTTTCTGGTGGCCAATAATTGCTACCGATTGTTTATTAAGATGGGCTATGCCAGTGATTATTGCAGGATCATCAGCAAAATATCTTTCGCCATGTAACTCTTCAAAATCTACAAAAATTCGATCAATATAATCTCCTGTATAAGGACGTTTTGGATGTCTTGAAATTTGAGAAATCTGCCAAGAAGTTAAAGATGAAAAAATTGATTGAGTTAAATCGTCGCTGCGTTTTTTTAGAGCAGCTATTTCCTTATTTACATTTATATCTTGCTCATTTTCAACGCTACGCAATTCTTCAATCTTTGCTTCAAGTTCGGCAATTGGTTGTTCAAAATCTAAAAAATACATATCGTTAACTTTATTTAATTAAATATAACTACTATTATAGTCCAGTTTTATATTTTCTTTGCCAATTGATTCTGATAATTTATCCAATAAATCATCATTTATTGTAAGATTCCAATCTGAGCCCAAATTAAGATCTGCTGTTGCTTGTCCGTTATTATAACGTATATATACTTTTGAGCTCCCGTTTCGATAAGGTAAAATTGTCTTTTTTAACTTTTCTATACCTCCGTTACTCAAATATCTTTTTTCAATACTAAGAATCAAAGATGATCTTTCTTTTCTGATTTGGTCAAGACTAAAGATTTGATCGGCGCGTACTGAAAGCCCACTTTCAATATAATCATCCTCAATGGCCTTACCCTTAACAATAATTAATTGATCTTTTATTAGAAGATTCCTATATTTCTGATATTCGCTAGAATATACATTCACTAAAACACGAGCTGTTCTATCATCAAGTCTTATCTCTGCCATACGTCCCCTACTTCCTGTACGTGTTCTAATGCCCATTATGTATCCGGCGATAAGAACACTTCCTATTTTACATTTGGATAATTTTGAAGTAATAAAATCCTGCAATTCATCTTCGTAACGATTAATTGGATGGCCTTTTAGATAAAAACCTAGTGTTTCTTTCTCTCCAATTAGTCTTTCTTTATCATTCCAATTCGGAACAATCATATAATCAGAACTATCATTACTGCTTTCTTCATTATCATTAATTATTTCTAGACCAAACATATCATCTTGACCAGATGTATGATTTTTAAGATATTGCTCAGATAATGAAATTGCTTTTGATAAATTATGCGCAAGAGTACTTCTACTAACTCCAAAAGAATCCATTGAACCTGAACGAATTAAGGCTTCAAGAACACGCCGATTAACTTTTCGTAAATCTACCCTTTTACAAAAATCAAATAAACTAGAAAAGTTATTGCCAGCTTCTCTTGATATGATGATAGCTTTAATAGCCGACATTCCGACGCCTTTAATTGCTCCTAAACCATATGAAATAGTTTCTTTATCGGTAACTGTAAAACTATATTGACCATGATTAATTGAAGGAGGTTGTATCTGAATCTGCATCCTTCTTATTTCCTCTAATAATGTAACAATCTTATCTGTATTATCCATGTCGGAAGATAAAACTGCGGCCATAAAAGCTGCTGGATAATGCGCTTTTAACCAAGCCGTTCTATAGGCCACCAAAGCATATGCAGCAGAATGTGATTTATTAAAACCATAACCTGCAAATTTTTCCATTAAATCAAAAATTCTTGCTGACTGCTTCTCATCAATCCCTCTTGAGTGACATCCTTCTGTAAAAATTACCCTCTGCTCTGCCATCTCTTCAGGCTTTTTCTTTCCCATAGCTCTACGTAATAAATCTGCAGCTCCAAGTGTGTAGCCAGCTAAAATCTGGGCAATTTGCATGACTTGCTCTTGATATAAAATTATTCCATACGTTGGTTTTAGTGCATGCTCAAGATCGTTGTGCATATATCTAATGGAAGCACCAGATTTTCTTTCGATAAAATCATCAACCATCCCAGACTGCAAAGGTCCAGGTCTGAATAATGCAACAAGCGCAATCAAATCATCAAATTTATCTGGCTTTAAACGTTTAATAAGCTTTTTCATCCCATCTGATTCTAGTTGAAAAACTGCGGTAGTCTGTGTGCTTTGAATTAATTTATACGTAAGGGAATCATCTAGTTTAATTTTTTGAATATCTACTAAATCTTCACCATTATTTTTTCTAATTCTGTTAATATCATTTAATGCCCAGTCAATAATTGTTAATGTTCTTAGGCCAAGAAAATCAAATTTAACAAGACCAATATCTTCAACGTCACTCATATCGAACTGAGTAACTATAGTTTGCGAGGTTTGTTCACAATAAAGAGGCATATAGTTAAATAATGGTTTTGGTGCAATAACTACACCGCCAGCATGCCTGCCTGCATTTCTTGTAATACCTTCAAGTTTTTTTGCAAGGTCAATTAATAACTTAACATCATCTTCTGATTTATATCTTTTATTAAGTGCTTTTTCTTCTGTTAAGGCCCTATCAAGAGTCATTGTCATTGCTAAATCAAATGGAATAAGTTTTGCAATTTGATCTACGAAGCCATAGGGAAATCCTAAGACTCTACCAACATCTCTTACAACCGCTTTAGCAGCCATAGAGCCGAAAGTTATAATCTGTGAAACATGATCAATTCCATATTTTTTTGAAACATACTCAATTACCTCATCTCTATGATCCATGCAAAAATCAATATCAAAATCAGGTAATGAAATACGCTCAGGATTTAAAAAACGTTCGAAAAGTAAATCATACTTAATAGGATCAAGCTCAGTAATACCAAGTGAATATGCAACTAGTGAACCTGCACCAGATCCTCTCCCTGGTCCAACCGGAATTGCATTCTCCTTTGCCCAACCAACAAAATCAGCAACTATTAAAAAGTAACCTGAAAATCCCATACTTATAATTACATCAAGTTCTTTTTTCAATCTTTGATGGTAAATATCTGATTTTTTTCCTGAGTCTTCCTTTTCTTCCTTTAAGATATTATTTAATTTTATTGTCGCATCGTTAACTAAACGTTTATCTTGAGTTTCGCTCTTATCAACCGGGAAATAGGGTAAAAAATTCTTACCTAGATTAAATTCAATATTGCATCTTTGCGCAATGTTAATAGTATTTGTGATTGCTTCGGGAATATCTGAAAATAAATCTTCCATTTCCTCAGCACTACGTAAATATTGTTGTCGTGTATATTCTCTTGGGCGCCGCTGATCTTCTAAGGTATAGCCTTGGTTAATACACACACGAGCTTCATGCGCTTCAAAACTAGATTCTTCTAAAAATCTTACATTATTTGTTGCTACAACAGGCATACTATGTTTTTCAGAGTAATTTAATCCACGATATATTAAAGCATCTTCATCTTTTTTACCTATTCTCTGTAACTCAATATAGAAACGATTCGGAAAAATTGAAAATAAGTTTTCTATTCTCTTTTCTGTTTCACTAGTATCATTTGAAACAAATAACTCGGTCAAAAGTCCATTTTCTGCGCAATCTATGGCAATTAATCCATCATTATATTTTTTTAGCCAATCAAAATATATTAATGGGATACCTAAATGTTGTCCTTCCATAAAACTTTTTGTGATTAATTTTGATAAGTTCTTATACCCATCAATATGCTGACACAGTAAAATTATGTTAGAGAATCTACTTTTATCATCAGATACTAAATTTAGTTGTGAGCCTATCAATGATTTAATCCCTTGATTATGCATAGCACGATAGAATTTTACGGCAGAAAAAACGTTATTTTTCTCAGTAACTGCAACTGCCGGCATATTCTTATTAGCAGCAATAGTAGCTAAATCATTGATTTTTATTAATCCATCAACTAATGAGTACTCAGTGTGTAAATTTAAATGAATGAAGCCCATTTATAAAATTTCTTTAAATATATTTTGATACAGGTGAAAAAGTTATACGATGTATGTCAGTAATACCTAATCTTTCTAATGATTCAATATGCTTTCTTGTTGGGTATCCTTTATGAGATGAAAAACCATAACCTGGATAAATCTTATCTAAAGCAATCATTTCATTATCACGCTCTACTTTCGCAATAATCGATGCTGCTGAAATAGCTGGAATAAGATTATCTCCTTTGATGATTGCCTTTTTTTTAAAATTTATATCGGGTGTAAATTTTCCATCTACCAAAACAATATCTGGATTTATCGTTAATGCCTCAACGGCACGCTGCATTGCTAATAAACTTGCTTGTAAAATATTTATTTGAACAATTTCATCCACGTCAGCTCTTCCCAACGACCAAGCTAATGAATTTGATTTAATTTTCTCTGATATGAGAAAACGTTTTCTAGGAGTTAATTTCTTAGAATCACAAAGCCCATCAATTTTTTTATCTGGATCAAGAATAACCGCTGCAGCTACCACTGGTCCCGCTAAAGGCCCCCTTCCTACCTCATCTACGCCGGCAACTATATCAGTCTTACGTATAATTAGATTATTTGGTAACTTTATCATTTTCAACAAGTTTCAGAATTGCATTTGCCGCCTGATAATTAGCTTTTTTTCTAAGCTCGATTGACATTTTTGTAAATTGGCTTATTGTTTTCTTTATATTCTTTTCAGAATTCAGCAACTTATCTAGCTCAGATGCTAGAATGTTTGCCTTACATTTAAACTGCAAACATTCCGGCACTATATTTTCACCGGCAAGAATATTAGGTAATGATGCATATGGGATTTTCGCTAATAATTTTACAATAAAATAAGTCGGCCATGAAAGTTTATATGTAACTATCATTGGCTTTTTAAGTAACATTGCTTCAAGCGATACTGTCCCGGATACAAGTAAAATTATATCTGCTGACTCAATAACGCGATGAGTATTGTCAAGATACATTTTAACAGCTAAGTTAGGTGAATTTCTTTTTCTTAATTCTTCAAAAATTTTAAGGCATTTCTCATTTGCTAGTGCACTTACAAAAAAAAGATCATTATGACTAGATTCTGCAATTAATGCTGCTTTTAGGAGAGGTGTTCCTATTCTTTTTATTTCAGACAAACGACTACCAGGCAGAAGTGCAATAACTTTCTTATTATGCGGTATATTCAATTCAGTTCTTGCTAAATTAATATTTGGTTCTTCAGATAATTTATCTGCTAGCGGATGTCCTACATATTTATTAGGCACATTAAATTTATCATAAATAGCTGTCTCAAATGGGAACAAATTTAGAATCAAATCAACAGATTCTTTTATTTTTTTTATTCTACTACCCCTCCATGCCCATATAGATGGACTAACGTAATGAACTGTCTTTATGCCTGCTTTATGTAGTTTTCTTTCCAAAAATAAATTAAAGTCAGGAGCATCGATGCCAATAAAAATATCTGGTGGATTTTTCAGAAAATGTTTTATCAATTCTTCCCGTATTTTTTTTAATTCGAAATACCTTCCTAATACTTCCGTAAATCCCATTACAGATAATTTCTCCATTGGAAATAAAATACTCATATTTTTTTTTGCAAGTTTTTCGCCACCTATACCTTCAATTGATAGGTTCTTAACTCTTTTATTTAATTCACTAATAAGCTCCGCACCAAGCATATCGCCCGATGGTTCGCCAGTGACAATACCTATGCGTAACATATGGTTATTCAAATTTAATATGTAAAGATGATTTCATTATCTAACAATCCCTCGTTCTGATGATAAAATAAATGAATGTATAGCTTCTATATTTTCTGATTCTGTAGATAATTTCATCAATTCATCAAGAGCATCTGAGAGGGGTAGACCATCACGGTAAATAATTTTGTATGCTTTTTTTAATAAATTAATTGAATTAGAATCGAACCCATTTCTTTTTAAACCTTCACGATTAAGGCCGGATGGTTTTGCTGTATTGCCGGATACCAGTATAAATGGCGGTACATCCTTGACAATAACTGACGAAATTGCTGAAAAACTGTAACTACCAACACGGCAAAATTGATGTACCCCAGTAAAACCACCGAGAGTCACGAAATTCTCAATAGTGACGTGACCAGCTAAAGTTGTATTATTAGCGAATGTTGAATTACTACCAAGAATACAATCATGGGCGATATGAACATAAGCCATTATCCAATTGTCGTTCCCAATAACTGTTTTGCCGCCGCCTGCATCAGTGCCTCGATTAATAGAAACATATTCTCGAATCGTATTACCTGATCCGATAACTAAAGAAGAATTGCTGTCCTGATTAAATTTCTTGTCCTGCGGATCATCTCCAATTGAACAAAAATGAAATATTTTATTATTTGGCCCTATAGATGTAGGTCCGTTAATCACAACATGTGAACCGATAACTGTACCCGAATCTACTGATACATCTTGACCGATTACTGAATACGGGCCAATGGACACATCTTTGTGTACATTGGCGTCCGGATGAATAATAGCAGTTTTATCAATCATGGAATTACTCCATGATTGTAGTTAGTAATTCAGCTGAAGCTACTTCTTCAGAATTAACAGATGCAGAGGCATTGAATTTCCACATACCCCTCTTTACTGATAAGAACTTAACATCAATGATTAATTGATCTCCAGGTCCTGCAGGTTTTCTAAAACGTGCTTTGTCAATACTCACTAGATAATATAGTTCATTTTCTGAATTTCTAACCTCATCTAATCCGTATGCGCCAAGCAAAGCAGTTGCTTGAGCAAATGCCTCTATAATTAATACGCCAGGCATTACAGATTTGCTAGGGAAATGTCCTTGAAAACATGGTTCATTATAAGTTATGTTTTTAATCGCTTTAATACGCTCTCCTTGTTTAACTTCAATAACACGATCTATCAATAAGAATGGATAGCGATGTGGTAAAATTTTTTTTATTTCTTCAATATCAATTATTTTTTGCATATCTTTCATAAATATTTTTTCTTATTTTAATTTCAACATTATTTTTTTAATAATTTCATCAATATTTTTTAAACGAATAATATTTCTTCTCCAAATCTTATTTTCTGTTACAGGTAACCCAGACGAATACATTCCGGGGGATTTTATTGAATTAGAAACCCCTGACATACCTGTAATAATAACATCATCGCTAATTGCTATATGTCCGCTTATTGCTGATGCTCCACCGATCATACATCGTTTTCCAATAATAGCGCTGCCGGCAATACCAGTACATCCTGCAATAGCAGTATTTTCGCCAATTATAACGTTATGCCCAATCTGTACCTGATTATCGATTTTTACACCTTTTTCAATAACTGTGTCATCGATTGCTCCTCTATCAATTGTTGAATTTGCTCCTATTTCAACATTATCCTCAATTTTAACAGAGCCTATTTGAGGAATTTTGATCCACTTGTCTGCTGCTTGTGCTATACCAAAACCATCAGCCCCTAATACAACTCCAGGATGAAGAATTACATTCTTCCCAATAATAACATTACGACATAATGTTACATTAGCAATTAATGAACTATCCTCATTAATTTCAACATTATCTTCTAAAACACAATTTGGGCCTATATATACACCTGAATGAATAACAACATTATTACCAATAACTACATTAGCAGATATAGTTGATGAATCATCAATAACACAATCACTTCCCACTACTGCGCTATCGGCAATTCCAGAAGATCTAGGTGCATTCGGGTATAGGTAATTAGCAATTTTTGCATAAGCTAAATATGGTGTATCGCTAACTAATGCATATGAAGGGCATTTTTTTAAATCTTCTTCAGACAAAATTACAGCTGACGCTTTAGTTAGCAGCAAATCATTAACGTAACGACGATTTGATAGAAATGCGATTTCACCTTTTTTTGCGCGTTTTAGGGTATTGACAGATACAATACTACAATCGGATGCTCCTTCTAACCTTGCACCGCTTACTTGAGACAATTCACCAAGTGTTGCTGGCATAAAATTACTCGTAAAATTTATTTTATATTATTGATTGTCGCAAATTTTTATTTTTTAAGATATTCAATAACTAATCCGCTCATATCAACCTTAGGGCTTGCGTATAATACACCTTCGCTTAATACCAAATCATAATTATTGTCTTTTGCAACTTGTTGTATTGACTGAATAATTTGTTTCTGAATTTTTACCATTTCCTCATTACGTCGATAATTTAAATCTTCTCTAAACTCGTCTTGCTTTCGTTTGAGGTCGCGTTTCTTTGATATAATTTCTCTTTCAAGCTTTGTGCTCTCTTGCTCACTCATTATAGCTCTATCTTTTTTAAATTTATCCTCAAGATCTTTGATGCTTTTTTGCTCTGCTATTAATTCTTTATCTCGAGGAGAAAATTCATTCTCAATCATTTTTCTTGCGACATCTGCCTGAGGTGATTTTTCTAATACGCGAATTGCATTGACTGCTCCAATTTTATAAGTCTCTTCGGCACTAACCCCAAAAACTAATAAAAAAGTAAACGTACAGGTTAAAAATAAGTTAAATAAAATCTTCATTATAATCGCTCCATATAACTAAAATGATGTACCAAAAGTAAACTGGAAATTTTGCTCTTGGTCTGTGCTTTTTGTAGCAAATGGTACAGCATAACTTGCGCTTATCGCGCCAAAAGGTGATACCCAGATTGCGCTAATCCCGGAAGAATATCTGATATCATCAAACTCAATATCTTCATCTGGACCATACACGTTTCCCGCATCTATAAACCCAGTAACTCGCGCTTGTTTAACATCTCTCAAAAATGGAAATGGTAAAATAACTTCAGCATTTCCTACAATTTTAGTCGACCCTCCCAAAGGTCTGCCTGATGTATCTCTTGGGCCAATTGTATTTTCCTTATATCCTCTAACAGAACGGGGACCGCCTACATAAAAGTTTTCAAAAAATGGTAATTCTGTTGTATCCCCAAATGCATCACCATAACCAACATCTGCGCCTAGAGTCAAAACATAATCTTCATATATATCCTTGAACCATTTTGTTTCATAGTTTACTTTGTAATACTCAACATCTGAACCGACAGGAAGAACAACTTCTGTGGCAATACGATGATATGTTCCTTTATCAGGTAAGATTGCTTTGTTCCTTGTGTCGTAACTAAACCCTAGATTCCAACTAAGAATGTCATATTCACTACCATTTAAGGTTATAAAATCTCTAACCTGTGTGGATGCGGATCCGCCAAGACTAATCTCAGTTTTCTTGTATAGTAATGAAGTATCAACTGAATTAGTTTCAGATATTGGAATGCCGAAAATTACGTCAGCTCCGACATTTTTTGAATCAAATTCAGCTAAATTTGCATCAAATGCATCAGTCTCTTTATAAAATGCGTTAAATCCTCGGCTAATACCATCGATTGTATAATACGGGTTTAAATATCCTATGCTATATACACTATTAATTTCACTATTATTAAAGGCAAAAGAAACTCTGTTACCGCTACCAAGAAAGTTATTTTGTGAAAGGCTTGTCGTTAAAATTAAACCAGAGCTTTGCGAAAAACCAAGACCAATACCAAACTGCCCGCCTGGTGCTTCCTCTACGGCATAGTTCACATCTACTTGGTCTGATGTGCCAGGAATTATTGGTGTCTCAACGTTAACATCTTTAAAAAAACCTGTTCTTTGTAAACGTAATTTCCCCCTCTGAACTTGTTTAGTTGATATCCACGCCCCTTCTTGTTGGCGCATCTCGCGCCTTAACACTTCGTCTTTGGTTTTACTATTACCAGAAAAATTAATACGTCTAACATAAACACGTTTTCCTGGATCTACAAAAAAAGTAATGGAAACAGTTTTGTCTTCTTTATTTATATCAGGAATAGAATTTACATTTGCAAATGAATAGCCTACTTCGCCTAAACGATCAGTAATATTTTTTGTTGTTTCTGTAACTTTCTTTCTAGAAAAAAGTTCTCCTGATTTAATTAAGATTAATTCTAGTAATTCATTCTGTGGCAGAGTTAAATCACCACCCAGTTTGACAACCGATACATTATATAACTCACCTTCGGTAATATTTATTGTGATATATATATCCTTTTTATCAGGAGTAATTGTTACTTGCGTTGAATCAAGAGTAAAATTTAAGTATCCGCGATCTAGATAATAGGTGCGTAAAGATTCCAAATCACCAGATAATTTTTGTTTAGAATATTGATCATTCTTAGAAAAAAATGAGAACATTGTCGGCGTACTTAGCTTGAACTCTTTAAGTAGTTTCTTTTCGCTAAAAATATTATTTCCTACAATGTTTATCTTCTTTATTTTAGCGACAAGTCCTTCAGAAACATTTATAGCTATAGCAACCCTATTATTATCTATCTCTGTCACTGTTGATGTAATTTGTGCTGCATACTTACCAAATGAATAATATTGTCTCTGTAATTCTTGCTTGACCATATCCAGTTGAGATTGTAAAAATACCCTACCCTCGGCAAAACCAATTTGTTTTAGATTATCCAATAATTCATCAGTCTTAATATCCTCATTACCTGATAAACTTATTGTTCCTATCGCAGGACGTTCTTTAAATACAAGGACTAAATCATTACCATCTTTTTCCACCTTTACGTCATCAAAGAATCCTGTTTTAAACAATGTTCTTACTGCGTCAGAAGATAGTGCGTCATTAAAAATATCGCCAACCTTCATCGGTAAATAATTAAAAACAGTCCCCGGGGTAATTCGTTTTAGACCTTCAACACGTATATCTTCTATAACAAATTCTTCTCCTGCCTCTACCGAAACAAAAGAAGCTAAAAATATTAAAATATATAAAAATTTAAATGCCTTAGACATGATTATTATTATTTACCCTAATAGTCGGACAAAATCATTGTAAAGAGCGAGTCCCATCAGCCCTAATAACAAAATTAAACCAATTTGCTGTCCGGTGTTTTGTATCGAGTTAGAAACGGGTCTACCTGTAACAAATTCGATAACGTAATAGACTAAATGCCCACCGTCTAGCAACGGTATTGGTAACAAATTAAGCACGCCTAAACTTATACTAACTATTGCTAAGAAGGTTAAGAATGCCGTAATACCCACACCTGCTTGCTGACCCGCATATTTAGCGATACTTATTGGGCCACTCAAATTTTTAACTGATGCATCGCCAGTAATCATTTTAGCAAGTACCTTAAGAGTTAGCACTGACATTTCCCATGTCTTTTGAAATGCTCTTAAAATAGCAAAATGTATTGAATATTGTTCTAACGCAAAATAGGAGTCGTATAAATCATCATTTATTACTGGTCTTGCTCCTATACGGCCAATATTTTTATCTTCTAATTGATAATTTTCCGGTTTTAATTGTATATTTATAAATGTTTCTTCGCGTAATATCTCAACATTTAAGTGTTTGCCAGGGCTTTCTTTGATAATCTCAACTAACTCCTCCCAAGAATCAATCAAATCACTATTAATAGCGATAATTCTGTCATTTTTTAATAATCCACTTGTCTCTGCGGGGCTATTTTTTTGTATTTCTCCAATAATTGCAGGTAATTTAAACTTAACTATATCTAAACCAATTTTATTCAATAACTTACCCTCTGCCATTTCATCAATTGAAATATTAGAAAGATTTAAATTTAGGACTTCTTTATCTCCGTCAGTATTGATCACGTCAATACTGACAATATTCTCAGAAACTATATTACTGACAAGTGCGTCATGAACTGCGAGCCATGTTGGTGTGTTTTCTCCATTAATAGCTAATATTTCTTGCCCCTCTACAAAACCAGATTTTTTGCTAATCGAGGAAGGCTCTACGTTACCTATAATAGGTTTTAAAGCATTCATTCCAATAGAATAAACGATTGAATATGCAATGATTGCAAAAATAAAGTTGAAAACGGGTCCAGCTAAAACAATACAAAATCTTTGCCAAACCGGCTTACCATTAAATTCACGCTTTCTTTCTTCATCTTTAATTTCTCCTTCTCGATCATCCAGCATCTTTACATAGCCCCCTAACGGAAGGAGTCCTATAGTAAATTCCGTACGATCATAACCACTAACTTTTGTAAAAATTGAACGACCAAAACCAATTGAAAAACGTAGTATCTTTACATCAAAAAAACGCGCTACCCAAAAATGGCCAAATTCATGAAAAGTAATTAATAGTCCTATTGAAATAACGAAAGCGATCAGGGAAAATAATATCTCATTCATGCGCCCATATTCCTAATAGTTTCTATCGCACGTTTTCTTGCCAGACTATCATCCCCAAGAATTGTGTCGAGACTATCTGCATTGTTATGTGTTACATCATTCATAACGGATTCAATAACCTTCGGAATATCTGTAAACATTATTTTTTTATTTAAGAATTCATTTACTGCCACTTCGTTTGCAGCGTTTAAAATTGCACTGCTTGTACCTCCTTGTTTAATTGCTTTACGTGCAAGCTTTAAACACGGAAACCTGTCATTTTCTGGTTTTCTAAAATCAAATTGAGCAATATCAAATAAATCTAATCGCTGTACATCTGTCTCAATTCTCTCCGGCCATGCTAACCCAAAAGATATGGGAATACGCATATCAGGATTTCCTAATTGGGCCAACACCGACCCATCTTTATGCTCAACTAGTGAATGAATAATACTTTGCGGATGAATTACAATATCAATCAAATCAGGCTCTATATTAAATAGCCATGATGCTTCAATTACTTCAAGCCCTTTATTCATCATTGTTGCCGAATCAACTGAAATTTTTCTGCCCATTTTCCATTTAGGGTGTTTGCATGCTTGTTCGGGTGTTTTCAAAGGAAGTTCATTTATGGGGGTATTAAGGAAGGGGCCGCCAGAGGCAGTTAGCATTATGCTTCTAATTGTGTTGCTCCCCTGATTGCTTGTATTAGCAATACATTGAAAAATCGCATTATGCTCACTATCGATTGGTATTAGTTCGGCGTCACTCTCGGCAATGGTATTCATGAATAATTTACCAGACATCACAAGAGCCTCTTTGTTAGCAAGTAATACACGCTTACCTGCTTTAGCTGCTGCTAGTGTTGGTAATAATCCGGCTGCGCCAACTATTGCAGCCATAACGTAATCTACTGTATTGAGTTCTGCGACTTTTACTAAACCATCGATACCTGCCAAAACTGATGTATCGGGAGATTTCTTTTTTAATTTTTCTTCCAATTTTGACGCTGATTCTTCGTCAGCCATAACTGCATATTCAGGCTTATATTGCAGACATTGTGTAACAAAAACATCTAAACTGGTATTGGCTGTCAATGCTTTAACATTAAACTTATCTTGATGACGTGAAATAACATCTAATGTGTTAACACCAATGCTACCGGTTGAACCTAAAATAGTTATTTCTTTCACCAAAATTCCTATATCTAAAATTAATTAGTAAGATTACTATAAAAAATAATCAAGAAAAAAATATAAACAACAAAAGCACTCATTAAACTATCAATTCTATCTAATACACCACCATGACCAGGAAATAATTTACCGCTATCTTTTTTTCCTGCCTCTCTTTTCATAATACTTATATAGAGATCGCCTAATATAGAAAAAATAATTGTAACAAACGCTAATAAAAGAAGTTCTTTGAATGTAATAATATTTAATAAGTTAAAAAAAGGATTATTAATAATCAAAGAATGCTGAATCTCTCGAAGAAGATATACCAAAAATAAAGTAATACTAGTACCCGCAATTAATCCGCCCATCACCCCTTCCCATGTTTTACCCGGACTTATATTGCTAGCTAGCAGACGTTTTCCAATTTTTTTACCAACAAAATAGGCTGCAATATCAGCGCCCCATACAATCAATAATGGTAGAATTATTATATACTTATAAGCAACACTCCCAACTAACCCACCTGAAATCATTACCGCCGTAATGGACCAGAAGCCCCATAACAAAAAAATACCTACTAATGAATTAAATAAAGGTGATTTTGGCAATAAATTTTTCTTTCGGATCTGGTAAAAAATAATTTGAATGGGTGCAACTAAAAACCAAAAGATTAAAGAAATAAACCATAATACAAATAAGAAATGAAGAATATTTAAATTATCGTGCAATATATAAGATGTCTGATTACTTAAAGTTTCATTTATTTGACCCGAATAGACAAGGGTTAGGTATTCTGACAAAACAATTGAGATAAAAATTAAATTAAAAAAATATAGCAAATACTTGACCTTATTGTTTACTCCGCAAAGATCTATCCACTCCCAAATTCCAGTAAGAATAAATATGGAAAATATTATTAAAAACCAGACAGGTGTGAATAAAAAAAGTGACAAAACAATTAAAAGAGATAATATTAATGCTGTAATAATTCTTTCTTTAAGCATTTTTATTTTCCCCAATTTGTTCGGACGTTTTACCAAACCTTCTTTGCCTTTTTGCATACCAATCTAAAGCAAGATCAAACTGGTCAACATTAAAATCAGGCCATAAAATATCTGTGAAGTACATTTCTGTATATGCAATTTGCCACAGAAAATAATTGCTTAATCTTCTTTCGCCCCCGGTTCTGATTAGAAGATCTGGCTCATCGTAATCTGCTAGTGACAATTTTTTATTTACTAGCTCTTCATTGATTTCATTCTTAGTAATTTTTTTAGATGCCATATCATCTATTATAGACAATAGAGCATTATAAATATCCCATCGTCCACTATAATTTAAGGCAACGTTCAATGTCAGCTTTGAATTATTAGATGTTAGTGATTCAGATTCACTCATAGATTTTTTCAATTTTTTGGAAAATTTATCCGTCTCGCCGATAAAATTTAATTTAATGTTGTTCTCATGTAAATCTTTGACTTCAGATTCTAATGATGAAATAAACAGATCTAATAATAACTCAATCTCTTTTTTTGGGCGCTGCCAATTCTCGCGACTAAAAGCATAGACAGTAATTGTAGTTAATTCGAGTTTTACGGCATGCTCAATTAAATTCCTTAATACTTTGACACCGACTTTATGTCCAGCGGAACGTAACAATCCATTTTGCTCTGCCCACCTACCATTCCCATCCATTATGATAATGATATGCTTGGGTTTTGAAGATTTACTATTCATAAGTAAATTATGTTATGAATCAGGGAAAAATAATCAATATATTTTTGGGAAGAGTTCCAAATGGATATGATGTTAAATTTCTAGCATTTCAGCCTCTTTTTTCTCAAGGCTCTTTTCAACAAGCACAATATGCTCATCGGTTAACTTTTGAATACGTGACTCTGCCTTTCGCTCATCATCATCTGAAATAATTTTTTCTTTCACTAGATTCTTGCATGAAGAATTAGCATCTCGCCTTATATTTCGAATCGCCACACGAGACTGTTCGGCTTCGGCACGAACAACTTTAATTAAATCTTTTCGTGTCTCTTCGGTTAAAGATGGAAGTGGAACCCTAATTACTTCGCCCGCTGTTACAGGATTTAAACCAAGATCTGCATTCATAATACCTTTTTCAATATCTGGGATGCTTCCCTTATCAAATGCATTAACACTAAGTGTTCTCGCGTCAATTACATTAATACTAGCCAATTGGTTAAGCGCTGTACCTGCTCCGTAATAGTTAATTTTTACGTGTTCAAGTAAACTAGGATGTGCGCGACCTGTTCTTATTTTTGCCATCTCACTTTTAAGAGACTCTATGCTTTTAAGCATACGATTTTTTGTGTCATTGATAATATCTTCAATCATAATTTTTCTACATAAAGCCAATTATTAATTTACTAAAGTTCCTTCATTTTCTCCCGTGGCAGCTCTTAGAAGTACTCCAGGTTTTGTCATATCTAGTATTCTTAAAGGTATTTTGTTTTCCCTGCAAAGAACGACTGCAGTTGTATCCATAACACCTAATTTACGCTCAATCACATCATCATAATTCAATGTTTCGTAACGAGTAGCGCCATGATTTTTAACAGGATCAGAGGAGTATACACCGTCAACCTTAGTTGCCTTAATTAATAGTTCCGCACTAATCTCTATTGCGCGCAAACTTGCTGCTGAATCTGTTGTAAAAAAAGGATTTCCGGTTCCTGCTGCAAGAATTACAACACGCCCTTTTTCTAAGTGTCTAACGGCACGTCGGCGAATATAATCTTCACAAACTTGGTTAATTTTTAGTGCTGACATAACTCTCGCATGTACCTCAATACGCTCCAGCGCATCTTGCATTGCAAGGGAATTCATTATTGTAGCTAACATACCCATATGATCTGCTGTAGCACGATCAATACCTCTTGCTGCAAGCCCAGTACCACGAAAGATATTACCGCCTCCTATAACAATAGCAATCTCTACATCTATTTTAGTAAGTTCAGATATTTCAGCTGCAAGACGATCAATAACTTTGGGATCAATGCCGTAAGTTTCTTCGCCCATTAATGCTTCACCGCTAAGTTTTAACAAAACCCGTCGATATTTCAGTTCATTGGGCAAATTAGACATATAAAATTAGTCACCTTTTGCCTGTGACATAACTTCTTCTGCAAAATTATCACTACGTTTTTCGATCCCTTCTCCCACCTCATATCGAATAAACGATAGAACTTTCGCTTCTGCTGATTTTAGTATTTTTTCAATAGATTGGTCAGGATCTTTTACAAAGGATTGTCCTAATAACGTTATTTCCTTAATATATTTTTTTATTCTTCCTTCAACCATTTTTTCAATAATTTCTGCTGGCTTTCCACTTTCTTGTGCTTGTGCCATATAAATTTCTCTTTCCTTATCTAAAACTTCCTTTGCGACATTATTTTCATTGATGTAAAGAGGTTTGCTTGCGGCAATATGCATTGCCATATCCTTCGCCAATTCTCGATCTCCTCCTTCAATTTCCACAACTACTCCAATACGTGTTCCATGCAAATAAATTCCAACCTGATTTTTGATGGAATGTTTTTCAAACCGTCTTATAGTGACTTTTTCGCCAATCTTTGCCACTAACTGTTGAGTTGTTTCTTCAATAGTCTGATTTCCAATATTGAGTTTCAACAAATCGTTAACATCATCAATATTGTTATTTATTATCGCTCCAGTAATACCTTCTACGAATGAAAGAAAATTATCGTCTTTCGCAACGAAATCAGTCTCGCAGTTCACTTCAAGCATAACAATATCGTTTTCTTTTTGCTTAATAGAGATTATTCCTTCTGCAGCTATGCGACCAGCTTTTTTTGCCGCTTTTGCGGCACCTGATTTACGCATTATCTCAATTGCAACCTCAATATCACCATTTGCATCGTTCAGTGCCGCTTTGCAATCCATCATACCAGCGCCTGTACGTTCTCGTAATTCCTTAACTAATGAAGCAGTAATTTCCATAGATATTTCCTTTATGAATTATCCAATAAATCCTTTGTTTCACCTTCTTCATTTACTTCTTTTGTTTTTTTACGTATTGCTTTCTTTTTGGTTGCTTTCTTTTTGGTTACTTTCTTTTTGGTTACTTTCTTTTTGGTTGTGGTAGTCTCGTTTTGATT
>CAJWIE010000002.1 GCA_913041115.1 uncultured Legionellales bacterium
GTATTGTAAATGACGCATTTCCTCTATTCCAACAAGAAACAAAAATTTCACCTTGATAATCTGAGTCGACCAAACCTGTAAGATTGCCAAGAACAATGCCATGTTTGTGGCCAAGTCCAGAACGAGGCAATAGCATTGCGGCAAAAGATTTATCAGCAATATACATTGCAAAACCTGCGGATATTAAAACTGTACTATTTGGGTTTATAGCCAGGCTTTCATTAATACATGCACATAAATCTAAACCAGCTGATCCTTCTGTAGCATAATTAGGTATTGGAAACTCATCGCCTAACCGCTTATCAATGAGTTTTATTTGAATTTTTTTCATTGTATTGTTGCGCGATCAATTTTATAAGGTGTCTTGCTAATTTATTTTTTGAAGTAAGTGGTAGTTGCTCGTTCCCTGTTTTCCAGAATACAGTTAAAGCATTTTCGTCAGAATCAATCCCTTTTCTTTCTCCTACTTGATTTGCAGCAATCATATCAAGATTTTTCAAAAACATTTTCTCTTGGGCATTGGACTCAAGATCTTCTGTTTCTGCAGCAAACCCAACTGTAAATGGTGCATCATGAAGTCCTGAAACATGAAATAATATATCCGGGGTTTTTTCGAGGATTAATTCATTCACATCCTGAGACTTTTTTATTTTTTGTTCTGATATTCTTTGTGCTCTAAAATCGGCAACTGCTGCTGCTGATATAAAAATATCTATACTACTAATTTCATGCATTACCGATTCGTACATTTCTGCTGCTGATGTTACATTAATAACTTTATCAATTCCTATGGCTTGAAGATTTACAGGGCCAGAAATAAGGGTAACATCCGCGCCCGCTTCAACTGCAGCTGTTGCAACAGCATACCCCATGCGACCTGAGCTACGATTACTTAGAAATCTTATTGGGTCAATTGCCTCACGAGTAGGGCCAGCGGTTACCAACAATCGTGAGCCGGTTAAGATATCCGTTTGAAATATATTGGCCGCGTATTTAACTATTTCTTCTGGTTCAAGCATCCGGCCTGGACCATCTTCCCCGCAAGCCTGTTCCCCTATTGCGGGGCCAATAATATGAATACCTCTTCTACTTATCTTTTTTATATTATCTTGTGTTGCGACATTCAACCACATCTGTTGGTTCATAGATGGGGCAATCGCAACAGGACTATCTGTTGCTAAACATATTGTACTCAATAAATCTTCCGCGAGACCAAAAGCATATCTGGCAATGAAGTTTGCGCTTGCCGGCACAATGAGAATTAGGTCTGCCCACCTTGCTAACTCAATATGACTCATAGCTGTTTCCGTATCTAAATCAAGTAATTCTGTATAAACCGATTTTGATGATAGGGCCTGAAAGGTCAACGGCGTTACAAATTTAGTGGCATTTTGTGTCATAACAATACGAATATCTGCGCCATTTTTTCTTAAAAGACGAACCAGAAAAGCCGCCTTGTAGGCAGAAATACCGCCCGTAACGCCCAAAATAATTCGCTTGCCAACTAATCTATACATAATGCTATGATTTTACCTGAATTATTTACTTAAGTAGCCAGAAGTTTTTACTCTTTTCGGCTTACGGGATCTATTGCTAATGCTTGGATTCACGGTTTAATCGATGTACAATCCGCGCTCACTTTTTTTTCGTCAACAGAGAATAACAATGTCGCGAGTTTGTCAGGTAACAGGTAAAAGACCAATGGCTGGGAACAACGTATCCCACGCGAATAATAGAACAAAGCGCCGTTTTTTACCTAATTTACAATCAAGACGCTTCTGGGTAGAAAGTGAAAATCGTTGGGTCCGTTTACTCGTCAGTAAAAAAGGAGCTCGGATCATTGATAAAAAAGGCATTGAAACCGTTCTTGCAGATATCCGCAGTCGTCAAAAGACAGCGTAAAAGGTTATTAATGATGCGTGATAAAATTAAACTTGTTTCTTCTGCAAATACTGGCCATTACTATACAACAACAAAAAATAGACGTGCGACGACAGATAAAATAGAAATTAAAAAATATGACCCGGTTGTTCGTAAGCATGTTATATATAAAGAATCAAAAATAAAATAGTGCTGTTCAGCGCTATTTTCGCAACTGCGCTATGAAAAAAGATAATACTCTCATATCTATTAATGGCCTCTCCAAATTCTATGGCCAAAAACACGCAATCGAAGATGTTAGTTTTACTGTGCATCGGGGTGAGATTCTTGGTTTGCTTGGCCCTAATGGTGCTGGCAAATCTACAACCATGCAAATTATTTGTGGTGTAATTGCGGCAAATAGTGGCTCAGTTAATATTGCAGGGCATGACATAATTGATGCTCCAAAACAAGCAAAACAAAATATTGGTTTCTTGCCAGAACAATTGCCACTGTACGGCGATCTGACCGTTGATGAATATTTATTCTATTCTGCAAAACTACGGGGAATAAAAAAACAAAGTCTTAATGATCAAATTATATCTTGTAAAAGACGCTGTGGTTTAGAAAACACGGGTACGCGACTAATACAAAATCTTTCAAAAGGATATAAACAACGAGTCGGTATAGCACAAGCAATAATTCATATGCCTCCAATTATTATTCTTGATGAACCAACCTCGGGGCTTGATCCAAAACAAATTTTAGAAATTAGAGAATTAATGCGTGAATTAAGCAAGGATCATAGCATCATAATTTCAACTCACATCCTTTCCGAAGTCGAAGCCATTTGTGATCGTGTTCTTGTTATAAATGAAGGAAATATTGTATTAGATCAATATTTAAAAGAATTATTAGCTGGTGATAATTCACTTGAGTCTGTGTTTTTACATTTGACCGGGGGCAGTAGTTAGTAATAAACAAAATACTATGATTAATAATATAATTTTAATTGCTGGCAATGAATTAAGACGTTTTTTTAAATCAACGCTCGCCTGGATTATACTTGCAATCATTCAATTTCTGGTTGCGATTTTTTTCTATGTGCCGTTAGTCATGTATTTACAACCGGCTTCAACAGCATCAGGATTGACAGACGCAGTGGTATCAACAATGTATGGCTTTGCGGCTTATATTATATTAATAATGTCACCATTACTAACAATGCGTTTAATTTCAGAAGAACGTCAATTAGGCACGATAAGATTACTATTCTCATCACCAATAAGTATTACGGAAATAGTACTAGGTAAGTTTCTTGGAATCACAATATTTTATTTATTAATTTTGTTGATGATTACCTTAATGCCATTATCTTTATTATTTGGAACACAACTTGATCTTGGGCAAATAGCATCTTCATTAGTTGGTCTATTTTTACTAATGACTTCTGTCGCATCAATTGGATTATTTTTATCGTCACTAACTAGCTCTCCAGCAATGGCTGCAATTAGTACATTCGGCACTATATTATTTCTTTTAATAATAAAAATTGGCGGTACAAATTCTTCGTCTGAGGTAGCTTTGGTCTTTTCCTATCTATCTATAGACAAGCATTATAATAATTTTTTAAGCGGACTATTCAATTCTGTTGATATTTTTTATTACATTATATTGACCGTATTTTTTATTATTTTGTGTATTTGGCGTCTCGATTCAGAACGAACATATGGATGATAACTAAAAGTATGTTTATCACAAAAGAAATGAGATTAAAAATTAAATTAAATAGCATTCTTATGCTTTGCTTATTTATTGCTATTGCTTCTTTATTAGCATGGTCCAGTTGCAAAAATTATGTTGAGTACGATTGGACAACTAGTGGACGAAATACGTTATCAGATACAAGTCTTGAAATCTTGTCTATGATGCCTGAAAAAATTTATATAACTTCTTATGCCAGAGAAACACCTTTTTTGCGAGCTTCAATAAAAAAGTTTATAGGAAAATACCAACGTCATAAATCAAACATAATTTTAAGTTTTGTAAACCCAGATACGGCTCCAGATGAAGCACGCAACCTAGGTATAACAGTTGATGGTGAAATTATCGTACGTTATAAAGGACGTAATGAACACTTAAAAACTGATAGTGAACAGGTATTTGCGAATACATTAAAAAGATTACTACGAAATCAAGAGAAATGGATTGCTTTTGTTGAAGGACATGGTGAGCGTAGCGCATTAAGTGCCTCTAAAGACGATTTGGCTGAGTGGGCAAATAGTCTTTTTAAAGAAGGTTATCGGATTCAGCCTATTAACCTTACCGAAATAAAAGTTATTCCAGACAATACTAAAATTTTAATAATTGCAGGGCCAACTAATGACTATCTATCGAATGAGACCGAAATTATATTAAATTATATTGGTAACGGTGGAAACTTATTATGGCTTCATGAGCCAGGATCATTATACGAATTAGATAAACTTGCAGAAAAATTATCTATAGAATTTCACAAAGGAGTAATTATTGATACAGTTGGGGAAGAAATCGGTATTAAAGATCCGACAATTACATTTATTACAAAAAGTCTCTACCAAACACACCCCATTACCAAAGATTTTGATTTTGTTACACTTTTCCCGATGGCTGGCGCAATTAAACCAATAAAATCTGAAATGTGGGATACCAAACCCATACTTAACACAGGAAAGCACACATGGAGTGAAACCGGTAAATTAAAAGGTGAAATTGAATTCAATATTGATACCGAAATTCAAGGGCCATTAACCCTAGGCTTAAGCCTACAAAGAAATTTTGAAAAAGAAGAAGATAACAAGTTAACCACGAAAGAACAACGCATTATTGTTATAGGCGATGGGGATTTTTTGTCAAATACCTACTTTTCAAATAATGGAAATGGTGAATTGGGGGCTAGAATAATTAGTTGGTTAAGTGATGACGATGATTTTGTTTTAATCCCATCAAAAACTGTAATAGACGCACAACTAAAAACACCTTTTATAATACTTGGTGTGCTTGGAGTAGGTTTTCTGTTTTTAATTCCTATAATTTTAGTGTCTATTGGAATTCTTATTCAAATGAGGAGAAAAAAACAATAACGTGAACAAAAGGATATGGATTAACATTTTTTTATTTGTTGTTGTTATTTTATTATCAATAATTATTCTTTCTGAAAAAGATAAAATTGAGGAAGAACTGCCATCTTTATCTACGATTGACCCAAATAATATATCGAAAATTGAAGTTCTAAGAAAGAATCTTGAAACACTATCCTTTAGCAAAAATGAAGATGAGTGGAAAATAGATTCACCATTACAATTTCAGGCTAACTCCGCAAGAATTAAATCAATACTAAATATTCTTACAACTAAATCATATAAAACGTTAAACCTGAATGATATTTCACAATTTGATCTTAGGAGTCCAAGAGTTATTTTAAAATTAGATAAAGATAACTTCTCATTCGGAACCACTAACCCAATAGATCAAAAAAGATATATTTTATTTAATGAAACAGTACATCTAATAGATGATTATTTATTTCCTCAGCTAATGGTGAATGCCTTCTTTTTTGTTGACACTAAGTTACTGCCTAAAAATATAGATATTTCTTCAATAGAATTTCCTGATAATAAATTTCAAAAAGATAATGATAAATGGGTATCATCTACAAATAAATATAATGAAGAAGAAATAATAAAAATTGTTAGCAAATGGGATAAAGCTATTGCTGTTTCCGTTAGTGAATATAAAAAAGGAGAAGATGAAGGAATGGTGTCCGTTCAAGCATTGTCTGGTGAAAAAATTAATTTTATCATAGTAAAAACTGGACCTTATTTAATTCTTGGTAGAGAAGATATAGGCATTCAATACACACTAGGAGGAGATGATGCTATACAAATGTTTTAAAAAAATCATACATAAAAGATTTAATATTTTTCATAATGCCAGAACTCCCAGAAGTTGAGACAACAAAAAAAGGTATTTCTTCACATGTTGTTGGTAAACGTGTTAATGATATTATTATTCGTGAGAGAAAACTTAGATGGCTAATCCCCCTAAATCTAAAAAAATCACTTAAAAATCAATATATTAAAAAATTAACTCGGCGGGCAAAATATCTTCTCTTTCATACTGACAATGGCTGCTTAATTATACATCTTGGCATGTCGGGGAGTTTACGTTTAGTCAAAAAAGACCGACCACATGTAAAACATGACCATGTTGATTTTATTTTTGAATCAAAATATTTGCTACGATTTCATGATCCAAGAAAATTTGGTTCAATTTTATGGACAAATAAAAATCCTAACCTGCATAGATTAATTGCTCATCTTGGTCCTGAGCCTTTAGAAGATGAATTTAACGCTGACTACTTATATGCTAAGTCTAAAAATCGTTCAGTATCAATTAAAGCATTTATTATGAATAGCTATATTGTTGTAGGTGTCGGTAATATTTACGCAAATGAAGCTTTGTTTTTATCGGGTATTAACCCAAAATGTAAAGTCAATAGAATTTCAAGAATGCGCTATGAAAAATTAGTCACCTCAATAAAAACTATTTTATCAAAAGCCATTGATATGGGAGGAACAACGCTACGCGATTTCGTAAATAGCGACGGTGTGCCTGGTTATTTTACAAATGAACTAAAAGTATACAATTATGCTGGTAAACCATGCCCTCAATGTAAAAATAAAATAAGGGTAATAAAACAAAATCAAAGATCTACTTTCTATTGCACTTCTTGCCAAACATAAAATTGTGAGATTTTATTTGTATAAATGTATTGACTCAGCAACACCATCACCTCTCGGATCGCTAGCAACAAAACTAGTATTTTTATTTTTCCATATCATAATCGCCTGCATGTTGCCGTATTTTCTTTTTATCTCTTTTAATTTATGGCCTTTAGAAACTAATTTTCTTTTTTCATCAACTGATAGGCCGCCTGTTTCATATTGTACTAAATCCGGAATATATTGATGGTGAAACCTTGGCAAACTTACCCATGAGTCTGGCAATTCGCCTTTAACAAAATCCAAAATTGCTAATAACACCATACTTATAATACGACTTCCTCCTGGTGTACCAAGAATAGCAATACGATTATTTGATTCGATAAACGTTGGTGTCATGCTTGATAAAGGCCGTTTACCAGGGCGGATTGTGTTTGCCTGATATCCTACTAAACCATAATTATTCGCAGTCAAAGGTTTGACAGTAAAGTCATCCATTTCATTATTCAAAACAATGCCTGTTCCTTCAATAACAAAGCCGGAGCCAAATGGCAAATTAATGCTAAGTGTAGATGAAACCATATTGCCGTCCCTATCCACTACTGAAAAGTGTGTTGTATTTTCGCCTAAATTATCTACAGCAGCTATGCTGCCTAATTCAGCGCTAGGTGTTGCACGATCAACATCGATTGTTAGCGCTAGTCCCTCTGCATAATTTTTGTCCAATAATCTATCAACTGGTATATATACAAAATCCGAATCCCCCAAATATGCAGCACGATCACGATAAGCACGCCTCATTGCCTCAATAATAATATGCTTACGAGTTATATTGTCGTATTGTTTTAAATCAAATTTTTCTAAAATATTTAATACTTGGCCAAGAACAATTCCCCCAGACGAAGGCAGGGGGACAGATGTTATTTTAATCCCCTTATAATTTATAAAAATTGGTTCTCGTTCGATTATTGTGTAATTCGCTAGATCATATGTTTCCCATATGCCGCCATTTTTTTGGATATTATCGACAATCTTTTGGGAAAAATTTCCCTGATAAAATCCTTCGCTACCCTTCTCAGCAATCATGCTCAATGTTTCCGAAAGATCTTCTTGTATAATAAAATCGCCTAATTTAGGAATTTTATCGTTAATAAAAAAAATAGATGCGGTACTTGTATATTTACGCATTATATCTTCTCTATACTGAATTAACTTGCGGTAACGTTCGGTGACAACAAAACCATTTTTTGCTTGCTGTATAGCAGGTTTAAGAATCTCTTTTAAACTTAAACGGCCATAGTTTTTCACTAAATGATCAATTCCTGCAACAATTCCGGGGATCGCTGATGCCATCGGGCCATTTAAAGAAAGTCCTTCAACAATGTTACCATTCTTATCTACGTACATATTTTTATGGCTTCTCAATGGCGCAATCTCACGACCATCAATTACAACTTGCTTATTATCTGCGCTCCGATGCAGTAACCAAAAACCACCCCCACCTAAGCCCGAACCATATGGCTCAACAACAGCTAATGAAGCGGTTATTGCGGCTGCAGCATCAAAGGCATTCCCGCCCTTCTTTAGTATTTCTAGTCCAGTACGTGTAGCGATTTCATGTGCAGTTGCAACTGCTGATTGATTTGGGATATCGGCAAATATACATGCAGAATATATATATGAAATAATAAAAAGAAAATTCCGGATATTGCTTTGCATAATAAACTACTTTAAGAATTTTTCTTTCAAAACTAATTTTACAGACTCGGGCACAAACGCACTAACATCTCCGCCTAACACAGCTATTTCACGAACGAGACCTGATGAAATATAATTAAAATTTTCTGTTGGCGCTAGAAATACTGTTTCAATATCTTTATATAATCTTTTGTTCATACAAGCCATTTTAAATTCATAGTCAAAATCTATAATTGTTCGTATTCCACGAATGATTATCTTCGCAGATTTTTCTTTTGCTAGATCAGTAACTAAACTATCAAAAGAAATAACTTTAACATTTTTATTATTAGAAAATATATCCTTTATAAGTAACAGTCTTTCCTCTGTGGTAAGTAATGTCTTCTCTGATTTTTTCTCTATAACAGCAATAGTAATTTCATCGAATAATTTTGCGGCACGCAGTGCTATATCGATATGGCCATTTGTTATTGGGTCAAAACTACCGGGGTAAATTGCCTTTATCATTCTAATTGTCTCGACTTAATTCTGCTAACACCGATTGCACTTGTTTTGTTTGAGTAATTTTATTTATTTTAAACACTGAAGGTATACTTACATCTTTTTCTGATTCGATATAAAGTACACCATGTTTGTCTAACAATGACTGTTCAAAAATGATTTGGCAACATTTTTCTACATAACCTTTGTCAAACGGTGGATCTAGAAAAATAATATCGAATGTTTTCGTCTGCTCTTTAGACCATCTTATTGCATCTGCACACTCAATATAATGAGATTTACTCTCTAGAGTTTCGGCAGTTTGTATCAAAAAATCAACAATGGCCGGGTTAGATTCAATCATTGTAGCCTCAGAAGCACCGCGAGATAACGCTTCAAATGACAGAACACCCGTACCAGAAAATAAATCTAGACAACGAGCGCCGATAACTTTTTTATTTATCCAGTTAAATAATGTCTCGCGAAGTCTGTCTGGAGTAGGTCTTAAACTAGCGGCCTTTATTACGTTTAATTTCCTACCGCGCCATTTACCGCCAATAATCCGTATCTTTCCTAAGCTATCCAAATTTTACTTATCTTCGTTATTTTTTTCTGAGAGTGCGCCGACTTTTACTATAACGAGTTTATCCGGGGATAATCGACGCTTAAAAGCATCTTTAATGTCATCAATTGTAACTTCTTCAACATTGCTATTAAACGTATCTAAGTAATTAAGTGGTAGTTTATAATATCCAATAACAACCGCATAATTAAGAATCTTGCTATTACTATCAATACGTAACGGAAACCCACCGATGATATTTTTCTTTGCAGCAATCAACTCTTCCTGAGTTGGTCCTTCTTCAATATATTTTCTAATATTTTCTAATAAAACAGAAACTGCCTCGTCAGCCTGATTTGTCTTTGTTTGTAACCCCGCTATAAAAGGACCTTTAAAAAGCATGGGCATAAAATAACTGTAAGCACTATAGGATAAACCTCTTTTCTCCCTAACCTCTTCAAATAATCGTGAAACCATCCCTCCCCCGCCGAGAATATGATTGCCGACATATAGTGAAAAATAATCAGAATCTCCGCGTTTTACTCCCAATTGTCCAACAAGAATATGTGTTTGAGCTGATGGGTATTCAATATCAATATTTTTTGATTCATTTAACTCCTTAACTTCTGATAATGAATTGGCTTTTTCACCATTTTGTAACGAGCTTACGATATCTTCTGAAATTTTTTCGGCTAATTTACGATCAATTGCTCCAACAATCGCAATCATTGAATTTTTTGCTGTGTAGTATTTTTTGTAAAAAGAAATTATATTTTCTCTTTTAATCGATTTTATTGTTGTTTGATCGCCTTCGCTTGGTTTACCGTAAGGATGAGACTGATAAATTCCACTCATAAATGCATCTTTTGCTATAGTAGCTGGCGATTGTTGTTTCGCTTTTATTCCTATTAGCATTTGCGAGCGTTTGCGCTCAAGAGCATCTTTAGGAAAATCGGGTTCTGAAATAACTTTCTTAAAATTTTCCGTTGCTTTCATTAATAGATCTTCTTCAGTAAGCGAGCGTAACTGAAGCGAGGCTGAATCATAATCAACATTTGCAGCATAAATTGCACCAAGTGATTCAAAACCACTGCTAATCACATCTGCATTATCTCCATTAGCCCCTTCTGCCAATAGACTATTTGTTAACATTGCTATTCCTAATGTACCGCCGTCACGAGCACTGCCGGCATCAAAAACAATTTGTATATCTACCATTGGTAATTCTGGAGCGTGTACATAATAAACATCAGTGCCCTTGCTTGTTATCCAATATTCTATATTTGGAGATGCTAATGAAGAAACTGCATAAAATAAGAAAAAAAATAAAATACTTCTAGTGTGCATGAGCATTTCCATCTTTTGTCTTTCTTTCGTTAATAGAATTGTCTTGAATCGGAAGCGGATATAAATCAGCAATAGTCAATCTATCATCAATTAAATACTTTTTTGCGACTGACAATACTTGTTCATTTGTCACAGCTTTAATTCTCTCTACATATTTATCTGCTAAATCCCAAGACAAACCAACTGTTTCTAATATACCAATTATCATTGCCTGATAAAAAATAGAGTCTTTTTCGTAAACATCAGAAGATATTACTTGTGCTTTAACGCGTTGTAACTCCTCATCACTAACTGGATATGTTTGTAAATTTAATATCTCGTTTCTAAATGCAACCTCAAGTTCCTGGATTGATTTATCTGGGGCAGGTGTCCCGGATAAAGTAAACAGATTGTCTAGGCGTGATGCCATTTGATAACTTGCGCTTGCTGCTGCGGCAACCTCATTTCCCCTAACTAGCCTGCTAGAAATTCTTGCGCTATTACCGCCATCTAATATTCCTGCCAATACTTCTAAGGCATATGGCTCCCAATCATATTCATTATCATCTTGGTTGTTTGGTTTTATTACCGGAGTCTTAAAAGCCATTATTATAGTTGGTAATTCAGCAGGGCGTTTCACGGTAATGCGTTTAGTGCCTAGCTGCGGAACTTCTATTTGCTTTTTTGTTGTTATCGACTCTTCAGGGGATAGCGGGCCAAAATATTCATAAGCTAGCGCGTAAACATCATTTGGGTCAACATCGCCGACAACAACAACTGTTGCATTATTAGGTGCATACCATGTTTTATACCACTCCTTCAGATCATTGATTGTCATATTATCTAAATCTTGCATCCAACCAATTACAGGAGAGCGATACGAACTCGTTTGAAACGCAGCTGCTTTTACTGCTTCATATAAAAATGATTGTGGGTTATCTTCGGTACGCCAACGGCGTTCCTCCTTGACGACTTCAATTTCTTTTATAAATTCTTCATCAGATAATTTTAAATGTCGCATTCGATCAGCCTCTAATTCGAAACTAATTGATAATCGTGATTTTTCAAGAGTTTGAAAATAACTCGTGTAATCGGGGCCCGTAAAAGCATTATCACGGCCACCATTTTCAGAAATAATGCGTGAAAATTCACCGGGTGGATATTTTTCAGTACCCTTAAACATCATGTGCTCTAGGACGTGCGATATTCCGGTTATGCCATCATTCTCATAGCTACTACCAACCTTGTACCATATCTGCGTCACGACAACAGGCGCACGATGATCCTCCTTTACCAAAAGCTTAAGACCATTATTAAGTTCGTATTTATGCACCTGAGCTAAAACAACAACCGGAATTGCTGAAATCAAAATTAAAAATATGATGCTTATTTTAAACCAGGTATATTTCATTATTTTTTGTCTATGATGTTTGTATTAAATTTCGTATCATTGGACTTATTTTAGAATATTTTAATGCTATCTAAGTTCAAATTTACTTGCATAATTAAAATGATTTTAAGAATTTTCCTTTATTCAAGTTTAAAAAAATAGTAATGATAAATCAAAATATTAAATCGATATGAAATCACTTGCTAGCCGTCTCAAGCTGACGCGCACAAACCTTTTTGGCGCATTATTTGATAAAAATAAATCTGTCCTTGATGATAACATTATTAGTGAGCTTGAGGATAGATTTCTGCTTGCTGACATTGGTGTAAAAACGACAGATCAGATCATGCAATTACTAAAATCAGCTCTTAAAAAAAATCCATCTGATTTTCCGCTAGAAAAACAAATAAAAAAAATTCTAATATCAATACTTAAACCTGTTGAAAAAAATTTTACGATCCCAGGTGACATTAATAAGCCTTACTTGATTCTAGTCGTCGGTGTTAATGGTGTCGGAAAAACAACAACGATTGGGAAACTTACGAAATTTATAAAATCTAGAGGTAAAAGTGTCCTGTTAGCAGCTGCAGATACTTTTCGGGCGGCAGCAACTGAGCAACTAAATAAATGGGGAGAATTAAATAATGTACAAATTATTTCACTCCCCAGTGGCTCTGATTCAGGCGCTGTTATCTATAATGCACTACAATTTGCCCAAGCTAATAATACAGATGTATTAATTGCTGATACTGCAGGTCGTTTGCATAACAAAAAAAATCTGATGGATGAAATTAAAAAAATTAATAATGTCAGCAATAAATTCGATACAGCAATAAAAAAAGAGATATTTCTTATACTGGATGCTTGCACCGGACAAAATGCATTGATTCAAGCAAAACAATTTCAGGATACTATTGGTGTAGATGGAATTATTTTGACTAAACTTGATGGTACTGCTAAAGGTGGTATTGTATTTACAATTGCCAATGAATTAAAAATTCCAATCCATTTTATTGGGGTAGGAGAAAAGATTGATGATTTACAGCCATTTAATGCTTCAGATTTTATTGATGCGTTATTAGATAACAACTAATGATTCAATTTGCAAATGTCTTTATGACATACCCAAGCGGCAATAAAGCCTTGCAAAATATAAATCTAAATATTGATAAAGGAGAAATGGTCTATGTAAGCGGTCGTTCTGGAGCAGGTAAGAGTACCTTATTAAAATTAATTAATTTAATCGACCGCCATACACGTGGACAAATTATAGTAAAGGGTCAGAACCTAGAACGAATTAAAAAAAATCGTGTGTCTATATTCAGAAGAAATATTGGTTTTATTTTCCAAAATCATAGATTACTTAACGACCGGACTATTTTTGATAATGTTGCGCTACCTTTAATAATAGCCGGTAATAACCACCAAGAAGTAAAAAGGAGAGTCCAAGCGGCGTTAGATAAAGTTGATTTATTATCAAAAATTAATAGTTACCCAATGGAATTATCAGGTGGAGAGCAACAACGCATCGGTGTTGCTAGAGCAGTAGTACATCGGCCTGCTATTTTGCTTGCTGATGAGCCAACTGGGAATCTTGACCCAACGCTTTCATGGGAAATGATGAAATTATTTGAACAATTTAATCAAGTGGGTGTTACCGTGCTTATTGCAAGTCATGAACTTGATATGATTGAGCATATGAAAAAAAGAATTATTATTTTAAATAAAGGACGTATCACAAATAGTACTGAAGAGCCGCTGGCTAATTTACAGAAAATTAAAATAGAACGTGAAATTATATAATTGAAGCAACATATACAAACTTGGCTTAAACAGCATGCGCATGCATTCTTTTTTAGTTTAGGGCAATATATAAAAAATCCTATCAATAATATATTAACAACTTTTGTTATTGGTATTTCGCTTGCATTTCCTGTGGGGTTCTATGTATTTCTTAATAATGTTCAAATACTTTCTTCTGGCTGGGATGATTCAATTGAAATAAATCTATTTTTAGATACCACAATCGATGAAGAGCAAGCTAATGTTTTTGCAAATAGAATATCAAAACGTGATGATGTTGCTGAAACAATCCTCATAAATAAAGATGAAGCGCTTGCTGAATACAAAAAACTTTCTGGTTTATCGGGTGCGCTTGACGTCCTTGATGAAAACCCCTTCCCGAATGTTATTTTAGTAAAGCCAGTATTTGTGGATATTGATGAATATAAAACTACAAAATTGATTAATGAATTAGAAGTGATGCCTGAAATTGATGATGTACAGTATGACAATACGTGGATAAAACGTCTGATTCACATTATAGATATCGTTAAACTTGTTACTTTTATACTATCTGTCCTATTGGCGATTGCGGTTTTACTAATTGTTGGCAATACAATACGTTTGTCTATTTATAGTTATCGTCATGAAATTGAAATAACAAAATTATTTGGAGGAACGGATAGTTTTATTCAGCGTCCATTTTTATACAGTGGCATGTGGTATGGCATATTCGGAAGCGTTATAGCTTGGTTTTTAATCGCTGTCTCAATCCAAATACTAAGTGGGCCTATAGAAAATTTATCAAATCTTTATGCGGGAGATTTTCAATTAGTTGGTCTTGGTGTAATAAATACTCTTTACTTATTCGGTATAGGGGTATTGCTAGGATTGCTTGGCTCCTGGGCATCAGTAAAACGTTATTTATATGCGATTGAGGCAAAATAAGTATATAAATCAGTAATTTAATAAAATTTTGGATTGAACCTTTCAAATTATTAGCACTCAAACTATAAGAGTGCTAAAATATTGATAGTTGAAGCTAATTATGGCTTATAGGAACTAAATATATGAATCAACTGACAAATTTACAATTTGCATTGCCAGTAGGGTCAATTAATAGTTATATCCATTCTGTCAATCAAGTACCGATATTAACATTTGAAGAAGAACAGCGTCTGGCAAAACTATTAAGAGACCACGACGACATTGAGGCTGCCCGTCAGTTAGTTATGTCTCATCTTCGTTTCGTTGTAAAAATAGCACGTGGTTATAGCGGGTATGGACTACAACAATCTGATCTTATTCAAGAAGGTAATATAGGTTTAATGAAAGCAGTTAAACGTTTTGATCCCGACGTTGGAGTACGACTTGTTTCATTTGCGGTCCATTGGGTGCGTGCAGAAATGCATGAATTTATTCTCCGAAATTGGCGTGTTGCTAAAATTGCAACAACAAAAGCGCAACGTAAGTTATTCTTCAATCTTCGTTCATCAAAAAAAAGATTGGGTTGGCTAAACCAAAAAGAAATAAATGAAGTCGCAGAAGACCTAGGAGTAAAACCAAGCGATGTAGTTGAAATGGAAAAACGCATGAGTAATTATGATGCGACATTGGAGCCGCGCCTTGATGATGATGAGTCCTGCAATATGCCCATAAATTACTTAGAAAATAATGAGGCTGGCCCGGAAGAATTATTAGAAAACGAACAAAATATAAGTAACGAACAAGAAACACTAAAAAATGCAATTTCTCTATTAGATGATAGAAGTAGAAATATTATTTCAAACCGGTGGCTAGCAGAAAAAAAAGTAACGCTTCATGAACTTGCGGCAATTCATAATATTTCCGCAGAAAGAGTGAGGCAAATCGAAAATACTGCAATAAAAAAGCTCAAAGAATCTATTAAGAATTAGTAACTTTATAATTCTTTTTTAGTTATATTATAAATTGCTTACTATTATCGGAATATAGTGATCGATTAATAAAAACGCAAACAAAAGCATTAAATAAATAATAGAATAAGAAAATGTTTGCATCGCTAATCGATCTTCGTGATTAAAATACATAAGAATTGTATAGTATAAAAATCCCACACCAAGTAATACTGCCCCCGCCAAATAAAATACACCAGACATACCAACTAAATATGGCAGCAAAGTCACAATAAATAATAAAATTGTGTACAACAAAATGTGTAGCCGGGTAAATGCAACACCATGTGTTACAGGTAACATCGGAATATCTGCAGCAGCATAATCATCGCGACGATAAATCGCTAATGCCCAAAAGTGTGGCGGTGTCCAAACAAATATAATTAAAAATAATAATAACGCATTAGGATCTAATGTTCCTGTTACAGCTGTCCAACCCAAAACTGGTGGCGCGGCACCTGCAGCACCTCCTATTACAATATTTTGTGGTGTAGCACGCTTCAGAAACATCGAATAAATAAAACCATACCCAATTAATGACAATGCGGTTAGTCCTGCGGTAAGCGGATTTATCAAAAACGCTAAAATTCCCATTGAAATTGTCCCAAGAAACCATGCGAAAATAATGGCATTAACGATGCTTACTTTACCTTCTGGCAAAGGTCTTCGCATAGTTCTTGCCATAATTGAATCAATACGATGATCAACAACATGATTAATTGCCGCAGCAGAAGAGGCTGCCAAACCAATCCCGACTGTCCCATACAACAAAACATCCCATGGAACCATGCCTGGTGTCGCCAGAAACATGCCAACGACAGCAGTAAAAACAATCAAGGAAACTACTTTGGGCTTACAAAGCGCTAAATAATCGTGCCAGACAACATCTGTCGTATCTGTTATTGATCGATTATTCATAAAAAACCTCGTGTTTAAAATAAATCATTTTTATCGCTTACACAATGATGTAATAGCGTTACTAAGGATAACAATAATAGGGCAGCCACTCCATTATGAGCGACGGCAATTGATAGTGGTAAATGAAATTTAACATTAGCAATCCCTAGTAATATCTGAACTATAAGCAACATTAATACGATAATCCCTGTTAATTTTAAGTATCTGCTATTGCTAAAAATATTACACAAACCAACATAAACAATAATAATCGCCGTTATAATAGCGCCAATGCGGTGGGTCATATGTATTGCCGTTCTTGCTGCGCTATCTAGAGTGCCGCCTTCATAATTAATACCCAGCCCTTGCCATAAAATAAAGCCTTCAAAAAAATTCATTTCTGGCCACCACACCCCCTGGCATACTGGAAAATCAGGACACGCAAGCGCAGCATAATTAGAACTGGTCCACCCACCCAACAAAATTTGACAAAACAAGACAGCTAATGCTGTTATGGCCAAAGGACGTAATTTTTTGTTGCCTTCACTAACAAAAACCCCGTTCTTTGATTGCTCTCTTAACAATTTCCAATAAAACAGGCTTAAGATAGTTAATCCGCCAAGAAGATGTAACATAACAATGATAGGTTTTAGCAATAATGTAACTGTCCACATTCCTAATATCCCCTGAAAAATAACTAGCGCTAATAAAATGCTTGAAAATAATCGAATACTTGAATATTGTTTTTTAGTCCATGCTAAAAAAGTTAACATTAATATTAAAAAACCTAATGTACTAGCAAGGTAACGATGCAACATTTCTTTCCATGCCTTATCTTTTTCAAATGGTCTTTCGGGATATAACTCGCTCATCTCCTCAATTTGACTATTACTGCCTTCGGGAATAATTAATTTGCCATAACAACCCGGCCAATCGGGACAACCTAAACCAGCATCGGACAATCTAACGTATGCGCCTAAAATAATGACTGTAAGTACCAACACACATCCTAATCGTAAAAGGGTCAGCAATAGATTATCCGTGTTCATTTTTATTGTTTTTTATAATTTTTTTTATTACCCAATATGGGATGCCCTTAATAACTTTTTTAAATCTTTTAAAATGCCTTTTGGGTTTATATCAGATGGATAACTCATCATAAGATTGCCTAATGGGTCAGAAATATATATTCGCTCGGATTTTAGTGGCTCATTAAAATTTTTAAAACGAAATTTATCTAACAAAACATCTATATCAATAATACTGGTATTAATAACTTGCTGTCCTTTAAAATTAATAAATAGCGAAGATAACTCTTCGACATTTTGATTTGTTAAAAACAAAACTTTTTGTACACGCAATGAATGTTTGCCTACGCCCATATGAATCTGTCTCATACGGTAAACATTTTGCATGCAAATATCATCACACGACTCTGCAACATATATCATGCTCCATTTCCCATGCAATGTATTATTCCGCTCCGCATTTAATGGATCAATTAATGACAAATCCTCTAATTGAATAGGAGGAGTTATAATTTGACCATAGTTTGATGTGCCACGTGATTCCAAAAAGTTAGTATGATTAAATACATACCAAGATAGAATTGAAGGAGTAATAAAAACCAATACAATAACAATAATTATTATTTTATTTTTCTTATTTGAATTTACATCATCCATTTTCCTTAACCTTCTTTTTAAGATTCATCACAAAATAAATAATAAATAACGTTGATGCAAAAGCAAACCATTGGTAGGCATAACCTATATGCATGTTCTCAGCAGAATTGCGTGATTTCCAGTTTCTAATATAGCCGTACTCTGACTCGGGAGATAATCTGATTATATAAGGAAATAACTTAATTTCTGTTGCGGCAGAAATTTCATTTATATCTATTTTTTGAAATCTAGTAACATAAGTATCTAGCTTCTCAACTTGATTTTCCATTAATAATACACCAGTCCTTGGTTCCTTCTTCAAAACGCCATGTATAGTAACTTCACCTTCCGTTAAAATTAGGTTTGGGCTTTTATTACGATCTCCCCCTATCGGAACCCAACCGCGATTCACTAAGAAAATATCCTCGCTATTTTTGACTTTAAAAGGGGTATAGACGTAATAACCTGCTTGCCCAGCATTGACCTGATTATCTAATAATATTTGTTGGCGTTCTAGAAAATTGCCTGTTGCAGTAACTTTACGCCATAAAATATTATCGCTATCTTTAATAAAGCTATTATTCAGATCAATTATTTCTTTTGCTTGTCGTTCGTTAAAAAATGATTGAAGTTCGCGTTTCTGTTCTGCTCGATCAAGTTGCCAAAAACCTAAATTAAGAAACAATATAAAAAATATAACCGCAAAAATACTAGTTATTAGTTTCGGACAAAATATCCAATTTCCAAAATTTATTTTCATTAATGTCGTGATTCTTCAAGCTTTGTGAGAATTATGCTGTTAAACTATTTTTTTAAAAATTATTGAAGTTAAAAAAATGAGTGCTGTACTTTATTTTAAAATTTATATATTTCTTTTGCTTATTTTAATCTGTGCATCACTTGCGTCCGGACTTTTTTTCTTAGCTAAAGATAATTCCGCTTCAAAAAGACTGGTTACTTCGCTTACTTTTAGAATCATACTTTCAATTTTATTATTTGTCTCATTAATAGTCGGTTTTAAATTTGGCTGGATAACGCCACACTCTGCTAATTTTTAAAAGCCCCATAAACAATAAAGGCGCTGCTAGTGCAACGCCTTTATATTAATTTTTGTTCAATTTATATCCAATAAACAAATACAAACAACCCCAACCAAACTACATCAACAAAATGCCAATACCATGCAACGCCCTCAAAGGCAAAATGATTGTGCGCTGAGAAATGCCCTTTCATTGATCTAAACAAAATAACCAATAACATGGTAGCGCCCATAGTGACATGAAACCCATGAAACCCTGTCAACATAAAAAAGGTAGAGCCGTAGACGCCGGAATTAAGCGTTAAATCTAGTTCATGATAAGCGTGACCATATTCTATTGCTTGAAGATAAACAAAGAAAAACCCCAATGCTACAGTCGCAGCCAGCCACCAACATAAACCAGTACGGTTACCGTTTTTAAGCGCCCAATGTGCAAAGGTTACGGTCGCACCACTTGATAAAAGAATCGCGGTATTAGCTGCGGGAACACCCCAGGCCGGAATCACTTCTCTAATTGCCATATATTTAGACTCCAATCCCGCGATACTCATATCTGGTGTTGTTAACAACGGCCATACGGCTTGGAAATCTGGCCATAAAAAAGTATTGGTTACGCTATCTCCGCCCAGCCAAGGCACCGATAAAACTCGCGTATAAAATAAAGCGCCGAAAAAAGCTGCGAAAAACATTACCTCGGAAAAAATAAACCAACTCATCCCCCAGCGAAAGCTAATGTCAACCTGTTCGTTGTACCTGCCTGCTAAACTTTCATCTATCACATCTTTAAACCAGCCGTAGAATAAATAGATAAGTGCTAAAAAACCAAGGCCCAGGACATATTGCCCGTTACTGATATATCCATTTAACACCATGCCGCCGCCAACAAACATTGTAAACAACGCCAAAGTTCCCACAATCGGCCAACGACTTGGTTCCGGGATAAAATACGCACCATGTGAATCAGACATAACTATTCCTCGTTTTAATTAATTATTTTAACCATTATTTTGGTTTGCTGTTTCATGCTGCGCATTACCAGCAACATCCTCATTTAGGACTTTAAAAAATGTATACGATAATGTCATTGTTGAAATTTTTTCTGGTAAATCTGAATCAACAACAAAACGTACGATCATTTCTTTCTTCTCCCCAGGCGCTAACACCTGATTTATAAAACAAAAACATTCCGTTTTATTAAAAAATAAAGATGCTTGTTCTGGAGCAACGCTTGGTATTGCCTGACCAACAACGGACTTATTCGATTTATTTTCCACAACAAATTTCGCCTCAGCAATCTCGCCAGGCCGTACATCCTGTTTAAATTGGGCCGCCTTAAACTCCCAAGGCAAAGCAGGATTAACATTGGTATCAAATTCAACTGTTACTAATCTATTTGGATCAACATCATCGACACTAACTTGTGATTGTGCAATTTGCCCTGTTTTGCCATTAATGCCGGTAATATCACATAACACATTATAGATAGGCACCATTAAATAACCGAAGCCAAACATGGCAACAGCTACTAAACCTAGTTTTTTTGCTGTTTTTGTCGCGTTATTTTTCATATCTAAAAGTAAAATAAAACAAAACCTACATAAAAACCCACAGCAATTAATCCCAAAATAACAGCTAGTCTTATGTTCTTTTTTGCTAATTCCTTCTCTGCAGAACTCTGTCTATTATCAGTCATAGCAAACATACTCATTTTTTAATTTACGAGTGTGCCGTTGCATCGGTTACTTCTGGCGGTGTTGTAAAAGTATGAAATGGTGGTGGCGATGGTAAAGTCCACTCTAAACCATGTGCTCCCTCCCAAACCTGATCCGTTGCTTTCTCACCACCTCGAACACACTTAATCACGACCCAAACGAGTATCAGTTGGCTCAACCCGAAAGCAAAGCCGCCAAGCGATATAATCGCGTTCCAGTCAGCAAACTGAACGCTGTAATCCGGAATACGGCGAGGCATGCCGGCCAGCCCAATAAAGTGCATGGGGAAGAACAATATGTTGACCGAAATTGTTGAAGACCAAAAATGTAGCTTGCCAAGTTTTTCATCGTACATATTGCCGGTCCATTTAGGCAGCCAAAAATAAATACCGCCCATAAGACCAAAGATAATTCCTGGAACAATGACATAATGAAAATGAGCAACAATGAAATAGGTGTCATGATATTGAAAATCTACCGGGGTAATTCCCATCATCAAACCAGAGAACCCGCCAAGTGAAAACATAAATAGAACACCGATTGCAAAAAGCATTGGTGTTTCAAAAGTCATCGAGCCCTTCCACATAGTTGCCATCCAATTAAAAATCTTAACGCCCGTCGGCACAGCAATTGACATGGTTGCGTACATAAAGAACAGCTCACCTGTTAATGGCATACCAACAGTGAACATATGATGCGCCCACACAAAGAAAGACAAAAAGGCAATTGATGCGGTTGCATAGACCATCGATGTGTAACCAAATAATGGTTTACGTGCAAACGTTGGGATTATCTGTGAAATCACACCAAATGCTGGCAATACTAAAATGTATACCTCGGGATGACCAAAAAACCAGAAGATATGCTGGAACATTACCGGGTCGCCACCGCCCGCGGCATCAAAAAATGCAGTGCCAAAAAATTTATCGGTTAACAACATTGTAACGCCGCCGGCTAATACCGGCATTGCTGCGATTAACAAGAACGCGGTAATGATCCAAGCCCAAACAAATAAAGGCAGCCTCATAAAAGTCATTCCCGGTGCGCGCATATTAAAAACTGTCGCGATAATGTTGATCGCGCCCATAATTGATGACACGCCCAGAAAATGTACAGCAAAAACCAAGTAAGGTAGTCCATCGCCTAGTTGCAGCACAAGAGGGGGATACATTGTCCATCCACCAGCTGGCGCACCACCTTGCATGAAAAAAGTCGATAACAACAGAGTAAAAGCAAAGGGTAGAATCCAAAAACTCATATTGTTCATCCTGGGTAGCGCCATATCAGGCGCGCCGATCATCATCGGGATCATCCAGTTGGCAAGCCCCACGCCCGCGGGCATCAAGGCTCCAAAGATCATAACCAGAGCATGGACTGTTACCATAGAATTATAAAATTGCGGATCAACGTATTGCATGCCCGGCTGAAATAATTCAGCTCGTATTACCATTGACATGGCACCACCGACAAAAAACATTATCAAAGCAAACACTAGGTACATCGTTCCGATATCTTTGTGATTAGTTGAAAAAAGCCAACGGCCTATTCCCGTAGGCTTATGATCGTGATGATCATCATGTAGGACTGCTTCGCTCATAATTTCTACCCTTTATATTGTTATTTTCTAAATATTATTAAATTTAAATTGATTCGTTTATTTTTTATCTCATTGCTTTTACATCTGATGGCTGAACAACATCTTTAACCGTATTACCCCATGAGTTTCTTGCAAAGGTTACTACCGCCCCAATATCTGTATCATTTAATAAGTCTTTCCAAGCAGGCATCATATTTTTACCATTAAGCACCTGCATAATCATTTCAGATGCTGGGCCATTGACAATAGCGCTGCTATCTAAAGCTGGAAATAGTCCTTCCATGCCTTGGCCTTCTGCCATATGGCAAACTGCACAATTTGTCGTATAAACTTCTGCGCCTTTTGCTAGTAATTCTTCTTTTGTCCATTCTTTATCCGCACCTGCTGCTGCTGCAAGTTGCATTGATTTTTGTTCTTCAACCCAAACGGCATATTCATCTTTAGAAACGGCTTCGACAACAATTGGCATAAACCCGTGATCCCTGCCACAAAGTTCCGCGCAATTACCACGATAAATGCCAGGCTCCTCAATGTATGTCCAGTTATCATTAATAAAACCTGGAATTGCGTCACGCTTCCACCCAAGTGCAGGCACCCACCAATCGTGAATTACATCGGCAGCGGTGGTTAATATACGAATTTTTGTTTTGATCGGAAGTACAACTCGGTTATCAACGTCCAAGAGATAATTTTCAATCGTATTTGGATCGATACCCGAACCCACTTGTCTCGCATCATTGCTATCCTGTGAAAGCGTGCTAACAAAACTTATACCTTCATCAAGGTAATCATACTTCCACTTCCATTGTATGCCTGTAACTTTAATTGTCATTTCCGCATCACCGGTTTGTTCCATAAACACAAGTGCTTTGGTTGCGGGGATTGCCATGAGAACAAGTATGAGGATAGGAATAACCGTCCAGGTAATTTCAGCGGCTGTGCTGTGATGAAATTGTTCTGCAACTGCGCCTTTAGATTTCCTGTGATGGTAAATCGACCAACACATTACCGAAAAAACGAGAATGCCGATTACTGTGACAATATATAGAATCAACATATGTAGATCGTAGACCATTTTACTGGTTGGTGTAACACCTTCGGTTAGATTCAGTACGTTCATGTAATCAGCTAACGCTGTACCGCTCATCAAAAATAATGAAACGGTGGTGACACCGAGCACAATTTGTTTCAATTTATCTACAGACATTACAACCTTCCCCTGTGATTTAATTTTCGTTGTTATCTTAATTGTTAATTACTTTTTTTAATTCTACTTCCAAGCATTGACGTTCTTGTTCATTTAAAAATTTCCCTAACTCAATTTGTTTGCCATGTGAGCGCAATAACAAACGGCTCGGATACCAATTATTCCACGACTTTTCTAAAACAATTTTCGCCCATGCCTTATCAAACTCATAAACCTTTTCTGGTGTATTACGCCCGATTTCTATTTTTATTTTCTCTTCGGTAACACTAACCACCTCTTTAATATTACTTCTCCATGCACTGATGTATAAAACAGCGCCAAGGGCGACTATCTCTAAACCAGCAAACGGCAAAATAAGTGTAAGGCCCTGAATATAAAAATTGATTGCGATGGATAAGGTTACAACGGTAATTACAAAATAGAACATCATAATGTGCTGCCAAGACATTGCTCTATTTGGCATCACCATGATGGTTTTTTCTAATTCACTTTCGTTTGTTAAATTAAAAAACATCCCCGCCCTTCAAATATCATTAATTATTTTTTTGGTTCCCAATAGCTTTTGTCATAATTGCCTTTATTTAGACCATAGCAAAAAAGCGTTATATTAACCCAACTTTGCCTCCGTTTTAAACGTTAAATCTTCTGAACAAAAGAGAGTTCAATCTGTTTTGCTAACTTATCTGAGTCAAAATCACTACAATAACTAAAATCCGCTATATGTGGACAATTTAACCTTTTTCTTAGAGTTTTAACTGTCTCTTCGCCACTAGAATAGACTCTATCTAAACGGTTGCTTGCCCAGCCACAGAGACTATGACCATCTGATCTTATTGCCTCTGCTGTTAAAATTGCATGGTTTATACAACCTAGTCTCAACCCCACAACCAAAATAACCGATAAATTGAGCCTATCTACAAATTCTGAAAGGTAATATTCGTCGGTAATTGGCACTCTCCACCCTCCGATTCCTTCCACAACCATGATATCAGCCATGGATTTTAGAGTGTTATAATTTTTTATAATTTGATCTAGATCAAGCCTTATATTCTCCTCTTTAGCTGCAATGGTGGGCGCCGTAGGTGATTCACAAACAAAGGGGTTAACTAACCCATATGAAACTTTTTTACTACTACACTGCATTATCAATCTTGCGTCTTCATTAATTAGTCCTTCTTTTGTCGCTGTCGCTCCCGTTGCAAAAGGTTTCATACCCATTACAGAAAAGCCTGTTTTTTTTAACGCAGTCATTAAGGCTACAGTGAACCAGGTCTTTCCAATTTCTGTGTCAGTTCCTGTGATAAAAAAATTTGTCATAAATTTACCTAAATTACTTTTTTATTAAGTTGCTTTTTAAAATCATCTAATCTTATCGATTGTTCTTTTTTTATATCGACAGACTGCCACGCATGACCATAAATAACCTCATAAGTCACAGGCAATGTATTATTAGTTCGATATGACTCGTAATATTCAAAAACTTTTTCGAGTCTCTTTTTTCCGGTTAGTGTTTTTCTGCGGCCGTTGTTAATATTTTGAGCGCCTATATATTTTAACTCCTTCATAAACTGTCGACATTCATGGTAAGTTAAAATAATCTCCTCCATATTTAAAATTGGAGACGTTAGTCCATTTCGCATTAAAGCATCAGCAATGTCGTGCATATCAACAAACGCGTTAACATGAACATAATCATCAGCACGTGCCCAGCAATCGCGTAATTCTTTTAATGAGTCTGGGCCAAAACTTGAAAATAAAAAAACACCGTTTTCTTTTAGTAAACGCCTAATCTCAAAAAAAACGACATCTAAGTTATTACACCACTGTAAAGTAAGCCCACTTACAATCAAATCAAAATGCTTTTCTTTAAAAGGTAATTTATTAATATCGGCGCAAATAAAATGATCTCTTGAAAAAAGAACAGGGGATTTTTTTCGTGACACTTTTAACATGTTTTCAGAAAAATCGATTTGATAAATATGGGCATTTGTAAATTTTTTATGCAGTATTTTTGACCCATACCCTGTGCCTGATCCCAAATCTAGAATTGTCATTGGATTAATTTTTATTTGTTCTAGTGATTCGTTTAGTCTGTCTGCTACGATACGTTGTAATATTGAATATTTATCATAATGCAAAGCTGCTTTTTCAAACGCAGCTCGTACATTATTTAAATTTTTTATGTATTGATTGCTGTTATATTCTTTCATTTAAAAATTGATAAATTAAATTATATGTTTCCTTGGGCTTACTAACAAAAGGAGTGTGCCCACAATCTTGTATAATTGTACAATGTGAGCTGGAATTTAAATTTTCTATTTGATTTTTGATCTTTGATTTAATAAGAACATCGTTTTCACCCAAAATTGTATGCGACGGGATTCCCATTGTCGCAAATTGCTTTCTTTGATCGTCGGCTTCCAATTCATTTAACCAAAAAGACAATATTTCATTTTGTCTTTCTTTTACCAAATATTGTCTAACATACTTGCTAGATTGTGATGGATTTATATCGCCGTTGGTTATTAGCCCAGAAAAATAACTGAGCGTGCCTTTTTCGTTCTTAAAAAATCGTCTTTTTAATTCATCTAGTTTATCTTTTTGAATTACGTTGGGCCATCCCTCTTGATTTAAAAAACATGGAGTACTTGCAATAAAAATTATTGCCTTTACTTTTTTTGTCAGCGGCAACAATCTCAATGCGATTAACCCGCCAATTGACCATGTGACTAAAACGCTATCTTTTTTTATTATTTTGCTTAAGGTTTTGGCTACCGATTTAAAGCTTTTGTCTTTTGACTGTCTGGCAATACTGTAGAGACATGGCGTTAAAATATTATCAAAACCGTCGAACTTTGTTATAAACCCTTCCCAAACTTGGTTTGTTACACCCCATCCATGTAATAAAATACAATCCATTTTATTGGCCGCGTTCATTTAAAATTTTACTAAGTGTTTTAACTAATAAAGAAATATCATTTTTTGTATGTGCAGCTGTAATGCTTATTCGTAATCTAGAGGTATTTTTTGGTACGGTCGGTGGGCGAATAGCTGAAACCAAAATATTTTTTTTATAAAGCGCTTTACTGATCTGCATCGCTTCATTCGCGCCACCAATAATTAAAGGTTGGATGTGATTGTCCGATCCGCCCACACACATACCTGCTTTTTTCGACAACTTTTTATAATCAGCAACCAATTCTCTTATGTGCAAACGTAGATTTTTACTTCTTTCTATCATATCTAGTGTGTGGGTGATAGTTGCTGCAAGCGCGGGTAACAAAGCTGTTGTGTAAATATATGTTCTTGCTTTTTGTATAAATGCCTCAATAAGTGTTTCACTGCCAGCGATAAATGCGCCTGCTGCGCCAAAAGATTTTCCAAATGTCCCAATTAATAAATCAACTTCCTTTTCAAGATTTAATTCTTCAATCAAACCCGCGCCCTTTCCCCCAAGAACACCAATACCGTGTGCGTCATCCACAATTAATAATGCATGATATTTATTACATAATTTCGATATCTCTAATAGGGGCGCACAGTCTCCATCCATACTAAATACACCGTCTGTCATAATAATCAGATCATTGTTTTTATATTTCTCTAGTAAACTTTTTAAATGTGACAGATCACAATGTTGGTAACGAACAAGTTTTCCTTTAGAAAGCAATGCCGCATCTACCAAAGAAGCATGGCTAAGTTTGTCTTGTAAAATAATTGTATTCTTATTTATTAGTGCTGATGCAATAGCTAAATTTGCATGATAGCCAGAAGAAAAAACTAATGATGCATGCCTATTAAAAAAATCGGAAAGTTTTTTTTCTAATATTTCGTGTGGTTCTATGTGCCCTGTTATTAATTGTGACGACCCTGCGCCAATACCATACTCATGAATAGCTTCGATCATGCAGCGCTTAAGCTTTTCGTTGTTTGCAAAACCTAAATAATCGTTACTACTAAAATTTAAAAATTTTTCACCGTCAATCGAAATTTTAGCGCCTTGTGCCGAATTAATAGTTCTTCTTTCGCGAAACAACCCTTCTTTTTTTAGGTTTTCAAAATCATTATTTTTACCCATAGCAGTTCTTAGGCTCTTACGCATAAATATTTATTAATTTTTATTAGGCTGTATACCTAGACGCTTTAGCAATAGCCGATCTTCTGTTAGTTGCGGATTATTAGTGGTTAATAATTTCTCGCCGTAGAATATGGAATTGGCTCCTGTTAAATAACATAACGCTTGCGTTTCATCTGACATATTATTTCTTCCGGCCGACAGTCTAATGTAAGATTTAGGCATCATAATTCTCGCTGCAGCTATTATTCTTATAAACTCAATTGGATCGGTTTCTTTAGTATCGTCTAACGGTGTGCCCTCTACCTTGACCAACATATTAATAGGGACGCTTTCAGGGTGATTTGGCATATTTGCCAATGTTAATAAAAACCCAGCGCGATCTTTTTGGGTTTCGCCCATACCAACTATGCCGCCGCAACAAACATTAATGCCTGCGTTTCGGACATGCTTTAATGTTGTAAGTCGTTCCTCATAGTCTCTCGTACTAATTATTTTTGAATAATATTCTGGTGATGTATCAATATTGTGATTGTAATAATCAAGACCAGATGCTTTTAGTTGTTTAGCCTGTTCTAATGACAGCATCCCGAGCGTTAAACAAGTTTCGAGCTCCATTTTTTTTACTGCTTTAACCATAGGGATTACCATTTCTAGATCTCTTTGTTTGGGTTGTCGCCATGCCGCACCCATACAAAATCTTGTCGCCCCTTTATTTTTTGCTGTCTCTGCCTGTGAAATAACTTCTTCAATCGTAGTTAATTTTTCTGCCTCAACGCCTGTTTTATAATGGGCGCTCTGCGGACAATAGGCGCAATCTTCCGGGCAACCGCCAGTTTTTATATTCATTAGAGTGCTTAATTGGACCTTGTTTGGGTCGAAATTCTGGCGATGGACTTGTTGTGCGGTATAAACTAAATCATTAAAGGGTTTTTGGAGCAATATAAGCGTTTCTTCTTTGGTCCAGTCGTGTCTTATATTTGGGGTTGTTTGTTCCGCGAACATAACTTAATGTCACCTGTAAACTTTTTTTGTTTGTATAGGTTAACAGTTCGGTGCCTGCTTCGCGCGTAAATTTTAACTAGTGTTTTCTTTTGAAAAATAAAGGTTTTAAATGTCTATATTTTCAACTGTGTGTGCATATTTTTCTATTAGAATCCGCCTAGGCTCGACGTCGTCTCCCATCAAATCACGAAACATCTCGTTAGCGTCTTTGGCCTCTCTGATTGTAACTTGGGATAAATTTCTATTGTTTATATCCATTGTTGTCTCAAAAAGTTGTCCCGGATTCATCTCACCCAAACCTTTATATCTCTGTATAGACAAACCCTGCTCAGCTTCTTTTAGTAACCAATCAAAGGCCTCCTTACAGTTAGTGATTACTTGCTTACTTTCTCCGCGTTGTATATAGGCGTTTTCACCTATCATGACTACGGCTGTTAGAGCTGATAGTTTTTTATAATCTTCCGAAGAGAAAAATTCTGGCATAAAAATATCGTTAACTTCGTTTCCATGATTAAAAAATGTAATTTTAGCGCCAGTTGTTTCTTCCTCTGTTGTAAAAACTTCAAAATTATATTCCACCCCTGATGGGCTACTATTTAATTTAGCGGTGAGCTCGCCAAACCAGTTTTTAATAACCATAGAATCTTTCGTATCCTCTAATGTGATTGCTGGCATATCACGAACAGCTTCTACAATAGTGTGGTGATGTCGTTTTGTTAGCCGCTGGCCTGCGTGGTTCATTGACACATAAAGCCCGATTAAATCTTTTAGTTTGCTTCCAGATATTGGTTTTTCATCATCCCCCGGGAAGAGCTTACTTTTTTCTAAAGCCAGTTCCTGCATAAAAACTTCTTTTGCTGCGTCATCTTTTAGGTAACGCTCTTGTTTGCCTTTTTTTACCTTGTATAACGGTGGCTCTGCAATATATATATAGCCCCGCGTAACCAGCTCTTCCATTTGTCGATAGAAAAAAGTTAGAAGTAATGTACGTATATGGGCTCCATCAACATCAGCATCCGTCATAATAATAATGCGATGATATCTAAGTTTTTCAATATTGAATTCATCTTTTCCGAAGCCACAGCCCAACGCTTTGATTAATATGCTTATTTCCGCCGACGACAAAACTTTATCTTTTCGTGCCTTTTCAACATTTAAAATCTTTCCTTTTAAAGGAAGAATTGCTTGGGTTTTACGATCTCTTCCTTGTTTGGCAGAGCCCCCAGCAGAATCCCCCTCTACTAGAAAAAGCTCTGATAAGGCGGGGTCTTTTTCCTGGCAGTCTGCTAGCTTTCCAGGCAGGCCGCCCACGTCAAGCGCTGTTTTTCTGCGTGTAAGTTCCCGAGCTTTTCGTGCTGCTTCTCTTGCGCTTGCCGCTTCCACAATTTTTCCACAAATTTTCTTTGCTTCTGAGGGTTTTTCCAACAAAAACTCCTGCAATTTTTCCATTACCGAAGATTCAACAACCGGCTTTACTTCGCTTGATACCAGTTTGTCCTTGGTTTGAGAGGAAAATTTAGGATCTGAAACTTTAAGAGATAAAACTGCGGTTAGCCCCTCTCTAGCGTCTTCTCCTGTTATGTTGATTTTATTTTTCGAGGTAACCCCTTGTTTTTCCATATATTGATTGAGGCTCCTTGTTAAAGCTCCACGAAACCCCGAAAGATGCGTTCCCCCGTCTTTCTGTGGGATATTGTTGGTAAAACAATAAATGCTTTCTTGGTACGTTTCGTTCCACTGCATGGCGAGCTCTATGCTCACCCCTTTTTTTTCGTACCGAATATCTATAACGGTATCGTGAATCGGTACAGTATTTCGGTTAAGATGCCCAACAAATGCGTTAATACCGCCTTCATACTCAAATCGGTCTGTTTTCCCGTCGCGCTCATCGGTAAGTTCAATACAAACCCCTGAATTTAAAAAAGAAAGTTCTTGTAGTCTTTTCGCGAGAATATCGTAATCATATTCAACGCGTTTAAATACCTCTACGCTCGGTAAAAAACGCACCTCTGTGCCAGTTTCGTTGGTTGGCTCTCCTTTTTTTAAAGGTGAAATAGGGTCTCCGTTTTTATAGCTTTGGTGATGCACAAACCCGTCTCGGCTAATAGTCAGCTCTAATTCCTCAGAAAGCGCGTTTACAACAGAAACACCAACCCCATGGAGGCCTCCCGACACCTTATAGGAGTTATCATCAAACTTCCCGCCAGCGTGTAACGTAGTCATAATAACCTCTGTCGCGGACACCCCTTCTTCCTCGTGGATACCTACCGGTATTCCCCTGCCATTATCGAAGACAGAAACTGACTCGTTTGCGTGAATAACCACTTTTATGAGATCACAATACCCAGCCAGAGCCTCGTCTATGCTATTATCAACCGCCTCGAAAACCATGTGATGTAGCCCCGTGCCGTCCTCGGTGTCCCCAATATACATCCCGGGCCGTTTTCTAACGGCCTCTAATCCTTTTAGAACCTTAATTTTCGATGAGTCGTACGAGTTATCTTTCGGCATATTCTTATCTCAGTAAATAGTCTTATTTTAGCATTTTTTTAATGTTTCCGTGTTCCACGTGAAACACAGCAATGTCGTTGCTCGGTTTTTTTATTCTGATCGGGGGGTTAATTGCTGTTACAAAGGTTTGGGTCTCATTGGCTAATAATAAATTAAGCATTTTTTCTGATGATTTATGATCGAGCTCCGCGCTTAAATCATCAACCAACATAATTGGCATTCCCCCTTTTTCCTTTAGTTTTTCTAATTGAGATGAAACCAGTGATGCGGCGAATAATTTTGTTTGTCCCCTTGACAGGTGTTTTTCTACCTTAACTCCTTGATAATAAAATAGAATGTCTGCTCTGTGGGGGCCAAAAGAAGTGTAGCCTTTTTTTGCGTCTTCTTTTCTGTTTCTAATTAATGTCTCTGCCAAACCCTGTTCAGCATAATCATTTTTTAAATAGTTTATCGCGGCTTCTCCGGGCAAGACTACGGGTAGGTGTTTTTTGTTTAGTGCTTCACACAAGCCATCAAGGTATGTTTCTCTCATCGAGTCTATTTTGTCTGCCTCTAAGATTATTTGTTTTTCCCACCCTGTAATTTCGGCCGAACCGTAAAAACGTGCCTCCTTTAGCAGTATATTTCTGTGCCGTATGGCCCGGTGGTAATTTTTCCAAACATCCAGATAGTTTTGTTCCACATGAAACAATGACCAATCTATCCAACGCCTTCTTTCCCGGGGACTACCAACAAACAAAACGTGATGTTCTGGCGTTAATAAATAGATTGGTAGTTTTTTGACTTGTTCTGAGGCTGTTTTTATCTGTTTATTATTAAATTTTATGCGGGTAAGCCCTCTTCCTTTTTCTACTCCAACAGAAAAAATTTTGTTTTTTTGTCTCCCTTTTGCCGAAACTAACAAACTAGAGTCGCCCTTGGTGACAACATCGCTTATTCTCTTGCTTCTAAACGATTTTAATCTTGAGAGTAGATAAATACCTTCTAGAATTGAGGTTTTTCCGCTTGCGTTTGCGCCATAAAAAAAATTAAGGGAGGGGTTTGTTTTTATGTGAAATTTTTTTAAATTGCGAATTGAGTTCCCTGTAAGCTCTTCAATATAAAGCATTTTTTACAGTTTCATTGGCATTACCACGTACTGACAGCGTGATTTTTTTTCTGGAACTATTAAACAGCTGCTGTTCGGGTTAAGAACGCTCAGCTTTACTTTCTTGCTGTTTATTGTTGTTAGAGCGTCTATTAAGTAAGACACGTTAAAACCTATCTCCATCTCTCCTCCTTGATAAGTTACGCTTACTTCTTCCTCTGCCTCTTCTTTTTCCGGGTTATGGGCCAGAATACGGAGGACGTCGTTACTAAAAACTATCTTAACACCACGATATTTTTCGTTCGAAAGTATCGAAACCCGGGCTAAGCTACTCTTTAGCTCTTCCCTGTCAGCAAGGATTGTTGTTTCGCTTAATTCTGGTATAACGCGCTGATAATCTGGAAATTTTCCGTCTATTAATTTGCTTGTAAATGACAGGTTTCCGCTTATTACTTGAATATGGTTTTTGCTTATTTTAATGTTTGCTTCGTTTTTGCTGATCTGCAAAAGACGCACCAGTTCTGTTACTCCTTTTCGCGGCACTATTATTTGCTTGCTTTCGTTTGCGGATATTTCAGCATCAGTTTCATCAAAAGCCAGGCGGTGACCGTCTGTTGCCACTGCTTTTATGCTGTTAGATGAAACCTCAAGCATTAGGCCGTTTAGGTAGTACCGTACATCTTGTTGTGCCATAGCAAACTGCGTATTTGTAAGTAACCTCATTAAATTTTCATGGCTAAGGTTAAAATCAATTGTTTCTTCCGTTATATCGATTACCGGATATTCTTGGGCGGGAAGGGTTGCTAATGTAAACCTGCTTTTGCCTGATTTAATATGGGCTTTCTCATCTTTAATATCGAATGCGAGCTCTGAATCCTCGGGCAAAGAACGGCATATATCAAGTAATTTTCTCGCTGGTAAAGTAAATCTTGTGGTCTGATCAAGTTTTACTTCTACATCCACAACAAGCTCAACCTCCATATCTGTGGCAGTAACAGAAAATGAATTGGGTTTTATACTAAAAAGGAGGTTGGATAAAATAGGTAGTGTCTGGCGACGCTCTATATTTCCGCTTACACACTGCAAGCAAGGCAATAAGTCAGTTCTTTTTATATTAAAATTCATTTATATACCCTTATTATTATTACTATTAGTGAATATTCAAACTTAATATCTTTTTTTTTATATTTAAATCAATAACTTAACAAGTGTTTTTATTCTTTTATAGCTGTGGATATTTTGGTTGTTTCTGTTAATAACATGTTAATTAGTCATGCCAAATAAGAATGTTTTTTTTATCCACAGCAAATCTTCAAGAGGTTAATGTGTTAATTAAATTTACATAATCTTCATCAACACGGGTTTCTGTTTCTCTAAGCTCATTTATTTTTCTGTATGCGTGGATTACTGTTGTATGATCTCTACCCCCAAAAGCATCACCAATCTCCGGAAGACTATGATTTGTAAGCTCTTTTGTTATTGTCATCGCAACCTGCCTCGGCCTTGTAACCGAGCGGTTTCTTCTTTTTGAAAGCAAGTCAGCGACTCTAATTTTATAGTATTCAGCTGTAATTTTTTGTATGTTTTCAATTGTTACCTGCCTGTCTTGTATTTTTAGCAGATCGCGTAACGCATTTTTTGTGAAATCAAGGTTTATAGGCTGCCCCGTAAGATTTGCGTTTGCAATAACCCTATTTAGAGCTCCTTCGAGCTCCCGTACATTTGAGCGGAAACGCTTAGCAATAAAAAAAGAAACATCATCAGCAAGCTCAACATTTACCCGCAATGCTTTTTTTCTAACTATAGCAACACGAGTTTCCATGTCCGGCGGCTCGATAGCAACAGTCAGCCCCCACCCAAAACGCGACTTCAACCTTTCTTCTAACCCATTAACTTCTTTTGGGTAACGATCACAAGTTAAAATAATTTGATGTTGCCCTTCCAACAAAGCGTTGAAAGTGTGAAAAAACTCTTCTTGAGATCTTTCTTTTTTAGCAAAAAATTGAATGTCGTCAATAAGCAATGCATTTAGAGACCGGTAATATTTTTTGAATTTATTGATTTCGTTGTGTTGTAATGCACTAACCATATCAGCAACAAACCTTTCTGAGTGAAGGTAAGCAATGTTTGCGGAAGGTTCTTTTTCTAGTATGTGTGAGCCGATTGCTTGCATTAAGTGGGTTTTCCCAAGCCCAACACCACCGTAAATGAACAAAGGGTTATAGGAACCGCCAGGGTTTTGTGCAACCTGCAAGGAGGCCGCTTTGGCCAACTGATTAGACTTGCCTTCAACGAACGAGTCAAACGTAAAGAAACCATTTAGATTGCTTATTATTTTGATGCTTTTCTTTTTTTTGTCGGTTTTAAAACTACGGGCACCCAAAGAAGCCCCTTTTTCAGGGGCCGTTTTTACAGAACGACTTCCCACATCAAGCTTTACCAAAACTTTTCCATGTTCAGGGTTTTTGTTCGACAACAACTCCTCGATTCTTGTTAGGTAGCGCTCGCTGACCCAGTTTTGAACAAAGCGGTTGGGGGCAAGAAGATGAACCGCATTATTGTTTTCTATTACATGTAAGGGGCGAATCCATGTGTTGAATTGTTGGGCGGTAAGCTCGCCTTCTAGCTGCTGCAAACAACGTTTCCATGGGGTTAATTCCACAAGCAATCCTCGCCGAAAAAAAAGATAATGAAGAGACGGTTTAATTTTATACCCGATGAAAATAGTTATCCACAACAACAAAACATATTTTTATTTGAACAAGGATATAAATTGACATAATCATTCATGCAACAGTAACATATGCGCCCTTTTAAATGCAGAACAATAAATTAGGTTTTTGGGAATGAAACAAACATATCAACCGAGCAAGCTTAAACGAAAAAGAAACCATGGGTTTCGTGCGCGCATGCAAAGTCGCGCCGGGAGACAAATAATTAAAGCAAGGCGAAAAAAAGGAAGGAAGCGCCTTGCAGCGTAACAAAAACCACACCAATGTCTACAATGACTTCATTTACGGAGTATTTTCGGGCTTGTAATAAGCTTAGACGCTCGAAGAGCTTTGCGGCTATTTTTTTATCTCGCAACCGCTCAAGCGATAATTTTTTTTTGTTTTTGGCTGTCGACAATAACACAAGCCTAGCAAGACTCGGTCTGGCAGTGCCGAAGAAGAATATATCAAAAGCTGTCGAGCGTAACCGAATAAAACGGCTTATAAGGGAAAGTTTTCGTTTACGAAAACATAGACTAGAAGGTAAAGATGTTGTGGTTTTTGTAAAAAAACAATTTGACACAAAACAGGCTAAAATCAGCCAAATACTCGCCAAACATTGGGATAAAATAGCAAAATGAAAAAAGCTCTTATTAAGCTTGTTGCCCTGTATCAATTATATATTAGCCCTTATCTATTGCCGTGCTGTAGGTTTTATCCCACCTGTTCCGAATACACAAAACAAGCTTTGGTTAAACACGGGGTATTTAAAGGGTTTGTGTTAACAGTTTTTCGTCTTTGTCGCTGCAATCCGCTTTTTGAGGGCGGAGTCGATCTTGTTCCTACAGCTAATAAGAAAAAGGACGTTTAATGGAGACCACTAGGTTTTTGTTAATAATTTCTTTGGGGCTTGTGTTGACAATGATATGGCAGGCATGGATACAAGATTATGGTTCTTTTGATGCACAAAAGAACTTCAAACCGCCGGCCGAGCAAAACAAACAAAACGAGACCCCCGCCCAAGCAACGGACACACCAACGCTTAGTATAGAGGAGGGCTCCCCCCCAACAAAAACACAAAAAACCGAAGCAACAACGACAGAGAAGATAAAAGTAACAACTGATGTGTTTGATTTAGTGATTAATCCACAGGGCGGAACAATCGAATATACAGCCCTAAAAAAATATCCGATTTCCAAAAAAAATACAGACAAAAAAGTTGTGTTGTTAAAAAGAAAAGAACAAAACAATTTTTATTTAATACAAGGGGGTGTGTTAAGTAAAAACAACCAGATAACACCCGACACTATTTTTTCCACAAACAGCACAAACTATTCTTTAGATGGTAACGAAAGCGTTTCCATACCTCTCTACCATGTTTCTAAAGAGGGGGTTAGAACAACAAAAACCATAACTTTTTATAAAGGACAATACGTAGCAGACGTAGAATATAAAATAGAAAATCAATCTCCGACATCTTGGGTTGGAAGGGTTTATGCTGAAATTTCACGCACAGAACAAAAAGAACGTGAATCACGATTTATTTATACATATTCGGGCGCGGTTGTATCAACACCCGAACAGCGATATGAGAAAATAGATTTTGATGATATTGAAGATGACGATTTAAAAATCAACTCAACCAATGGTTGGGTTGCAATGTTACAACATTATTTTTTAACAGCCATAATTCCTAGTAAAAAGGAGGAGCTCTATACTTATTATACGCGCAAAGGCAATGAAAGCGGTTATATTGTAGGAGTAGCAACACCAACAAAAGAAATTATTACTGGTGACAAAGAAAAACTATCGCATCGAATTTATATTGGGCCTAAAGAGCAAAAAGAAATTGAAAAAATAGCCGAGGGCTTAAGCCTTACTGTTGATTATGGAATTTTTTGGTTTATCGCGAAACCGTTGTATTTGCTTTTAGATTATATTAATACTTTTACCAATAATTGGGGTTGGTCGATTGTGTTGGTAACAGTAATTCTTAAATTGCTTTTCTACAAACTTTCCGCAGCAGGATATCGTTCAATGGCGAACATGAGAAGAGTACAACCAAGATTAGTTGCTATAAAAGAAAGATACCAGGACGATCGTACACAACTAAATAAAGCTATGATGGATATTTATAAGAAAGAAAAAATAAATCCACTTGGTGGGTGTTTCCCAATTCTTATACAAATACCGGTATTTATTTCTTTATATTGGGTGTTATTAGAGAGTGTTGAGTTAAGACAGGCAGATTTTGTGTTATGGATAAACGACTTATCAGTTGCAGATCCATTTTTTGTTTTGCCCTTGTTGATGGGTATAACAATGTTTGTACAACAAAAATTAAATCCTGCCCCCATGGATCCTATACAGGCAAAAGTAATGCAAATATTACCTATTGTTTTTACAGTATTTTTTGCTTTCTTTCCGGCTGGGCTAGTATTGTATTGGGTTGCTAATAATATACTTTCTATTTTGCAACAGTGGACAATAACTCGCAGTATAGAAAAAACCGGCGCTAATAAAATAGCAAAATAATTTGGTTGAGCGGTTTATGCAATGCCATCAAACACTGACACTATAGTAGCAATTGCAACCCCACCAGGGAGAAGTGGTATTGGGGTAATTCGGATCTCGGGCGAGAAAAGCGCAAAAATTTATAAGTTATTAACAGGGAAAGAGCCAGAAAACCGATATGCAAGATACACGCCGTTTAAATCATCGTCCAACAAACTTTTAGATAAAGGCATTACTCTTTTTTTTAAAGGGCCTTTGTCATATACGGGCGAAGACGTTGTCGAATGTTATACACATGGAAACAGAATGATAATGGAAATGTTGTTGGAAGAAATTATTTTTTTAGGAGCAAGATTGGCATTGCCCGGAGAATTTACCGAAAGGTCTTTTTTGAATAATAAGATTGATCTTGTTCAAGCAGAAGCAGTTGCTGATTTAATCGACAGTAATTCAAAAAAGGCGGCTCTTAGTGCCATGCAATCATTGGAAGGGATTTTTTCAGAAAATATTTTACAACTTAAAGAAAAAACAATTGACGCAAAAGCGCTTATCGAAGCATGTTTAGATTTTCCTGACGAAGAAGATGTTAATTTTGACATTTCCCCCGCACAAAAAAACATTAAAGAGTGTTTGGGGTTGTTAGATAAAATCTTAATTAAAGCAAAAAGAGGAAGAGCGTTTGATTATACCCCATTAATCGTTATAGCAGGCCCCACAAACGCAGGAAAATCAACGCTTATTAATTTTTTGACAGGCAGCGATGCTGCCATTACCTCTGAATTGCCAGGGACAACTCGAGATACTATAAGAGAAAAAGTTTTGCTAGCGGACCAGTTAGTAACTTTGGTTGATACCGCCGGCCTTCGTCAGACCAACGATCAACTGGAGAAAGAAGGTGTTGATAGGGCATATAAAGCAATTAAACATGCCGATCTTGTTTTATATTTAACGGACGCAACCCTGAAAACAGAAAACGTCGAAGGGGAAATAAGAAACCACTTGCCCGAGGGCACAGATTGTATTTTTGTTGAAAATAAGATAGATCTATGTAATAAAAAAATTGAAAAAAAGAATATAGAAAACAAGAGTTGTAGTGTGTCGGCTAAAACAGGAGAAGGTATTGAAGAATTAATAAATAAAATACAGCGAATCCTTGATATTTCCACAAAAGATGAAGATGTAATTTTTGCAAGACAAAGACATATTGATGCACTTAAAAATATTGGAAATCTCTTAAAAAAATCATTGTTAAGCTTGGAAAAACAAAAAGGCCTAGAAATAGTAGCCGAGTCTCTTAGAGAAAGTCTTTTAATTTTTGACGAAATTCTTGGCAAAACAACGACAGATGATATTCTTGAAAAAATATTTTCAAGGTTTTGTATTGGTAAATAACCACGATGTTGTCAAAATTGGGATAT
>CAJWIE010000003.1 GCA_913041115.1 uncultured Legionellales bacterium
GATAGTATTGATATCCCTGAATATGAAACTATTTAGGATACTTTTTACCCAAAAACTCGACTCCCCAGAGTCGAGTGAGCTGTTACCCTCTAAAATTTCTCAATTAAATGGTGCGAGTCCGTGACGCGTTATATATTTATTACTGGTGGTGTTGTTTCTTCACTTGGAAAAGGGATAACATCAGCGTCTCTTGGTGCAATTCTTGAAGCAAGAGGATTAGAAGTAACACTCCTAAAGCTTGATCCTTATATTAATGTTGATCCAGGAACAATGAGCCCATTTCAACATGGCGAGGTTTATGTAACAGAAGACGGAACTGAAACAGATTTAGATCTTGGACACTATGAACGCTTTGTTCGAACAACAATGCGTAAAAAAAATAATTTTACGACAGGGCGTATTTATCAAAATGTTATTCAAAAAGAAAGACGCGGAGATTATTTAGGAGCTACAGTTCAGGTAATTCCACATATTACGGATGAAATAAAAGAATGCATTAAAGAAGGTGCTGGCAGCTCAGATATTGCAATGGTTGAAATCGGAGGTACAGTGGGTGATATTGAATCACAACCTTTTCTTGAAGCAATTCGGCAATTAAGAATCGAATTAGGTGTTGAAAACACATTATTTATTCACTTAACACTTGTTCCTTATATTTCGGCTGTCGGTGAAATAAAAACAAAGCCAACACAACATTCGGTTAAAGAGTTAAGGTCCATAGGTATACAACCGGATTGTCTTATTTGTCGCACTGATCAAGTTATTCCAGAAAATGAAAAAAAGAAAATGGCATTATTCACCAATGTCGAAGAGTCTGCGATTATTTCAGCAATTGATGTTGATAGTATTTATAAAATTCCAAAAGTATTACATGAACAAAATCTTGATGAGATCGTGATTAGAAAATTTGGTCTTGATTTGCCAAAAGCTGATTTAACTGAATGGAACAATGTTGTTGATGCAATTAATAATCCTGAGAAAGGAGTCAATATAGCAATGGTTGGAAAATATATTGGTTTAGCCGACTCATACAAATCACTTTCCGAGGCATTGATACATGCGGGAATAAAAAATAGGACGAAAATAAATATCACTTATATTGATTCGGAAGAGATTGAGAAAAATGGAACTGAGTGTTTACAAAGTATGGATGCAATTCTAGTGCCAGGAGGTTTTGGAAACCGAGGAATCGAAGGAAAGATAAATGCGGTGAAGTATGCTAGAGAAAATGACGTTCCATATTTAGGTATATGTCTCGGTATGCAAGTTGCGGTAATTGAAATAGCTAGAGACCTTGCTGGGTTTATTAATGCAGATAGTACTGAGTTTAACAAAGATACAGAGCATCCTGTAATTGCGTTAATCACGGAATGGCAGGACGCTAAAGGTAAGAAAGAAAAACGTAATCAGGGTTCTGCCCTGGGGGGTACAATGCGTTTAGGTGGGCAAGAATGCAAACTTATTGAAGGAAGTTTAGTAAAAGGCCTGTATAAGAAAGATAGTATTGTTGAGAGACATCGCCATCGTTATGAATTTAATAACAAATATAAAGATAAATTAGAGTCAGTGGGAATGGGTATTGCCGGTTTTTCAATTGATGATGAATTAGTTGAGATTATTGAAATTCCAAAACATCCTTGGTTTGTTGGGTGTCAATTTCATCCGGAATTTACTTCTACACCTAGAGATGGCCACCCATTATTTACGAGTTTTATTGAAGCAGCTTCAAAATATAAAGAATCTCGTTTTCGGATCCATAAAAATGTTGCTGTGTAATTTTAAAGTTGGCCCGGAACATCCATTTTTCCTAATTGCAGGACCATGCGTTATTGAAAGCGAAGAATTATCAATCGATGTGGCCGGACAATTAAAAGAACTAACTTCTGAGTTACAAATTCCGTTTATATATAAATCTTCATTTGATAAAGCAAATCGTAGTTCACACGATAGCTATAGAGGGCCAGGAATTGAAAAGGGCCTAAAAATACTATCTGATGTAAAAGAAAAAGTGGGTGTTCCTGTTATAACTGATGTTCATGAAGATACACCATTAAATGAAGTTTCTGATGTTGTTGATGTTCTTCAAACCCCAGCCTTTTTGTGTCGGCAAACTAATTTTATAGAGGCTGTTGCCAATACAGGGTTACCTGTAAATATAAAAAAAGGGCAGTTTCTAGCTCCGTGGGATATGGTGCATGTTGTAGAAAAAGCTCGTGCCGTAGGTAATGATAAAATTATGGTCTGTGAACGAGGAGCTTCTTTTGGTTATAACTATCTTATTTCAGATATGCGATCACTTATTGTTATGAAAGAAACCGGTGCACCTGTTGTATTTGATGCAACTCATTCCGTACAAATGCCCGGCGGTGGGGGAAAAGTTTCAGGAGGGCAGCGTGAATTCGTCCCAGCACTTGCACGTGCTGCAATTGCCGTTGGTATCTCAGGCTTATTTATGGAAACACACCCAAACCCAGAAAAGGCATTAAGTGATGGGCCAAATTCATGGCCTTTAAAAGAAATGAAAACATTATTGAGTATATTAAAAGAAATTGATCAAACAACAAAAAGTAATTGATTTATTTTGTGCGGGGGGAGTTTTGAGTGTCGGCCATTAGTAAAATTCTTGCTCGAGAAATTCTTGATTCAAGAGGAAATCCAACGGTTGAGGCAGAGGTTTATACTGATAGTGGTGCTATGGGAAGTGCAATGGTTCCATCAGGCGCCTCAACCGGTATACGTGAAGCAATTGAATTACGCGATAAAGATGATTCAAGATTTCTAGGTAAGGGTGTTCTTTGTGCAGTAAAAAATATTCAAGAATCAATTGCTCCTACTTTATATGGAAAAGAAGTTTCGGAACAAACGAATATTGATCAGGTAATGATTGATCTAGATGGTTCTTCAAATAAAGAAAATCTAGGCGCAAATTCAATTCTGGCTGTTTCTATGGCAACCGCACATGCGGCTGCAAATGAAAATAATCTTCCTCTTTATAAATATTTAGCTGATGAAGAAAAATTACAAATGCCCGTCCCCATGATGAATATTATTAATGGTGGTGTACATGCTGATAATAGCGTTGATCTTCAGGAATTTATGATATTACCAGTTGGCGCTCCAACTTTGAGAGAGGCTGTAAGGTATGGAACTGAAATATTTCATTCACTCAAATCCGTATTATCTAAACGTGGTTTGGGAACGACAGTCGGAGACGAAGGCGGGTTTGCACCTAATCTGTCATCTAATGAAGAGGCAATAGAAGTTATTTTGGAGGCGGTTACAAAAGCTGGTTATGTCGCAGGCGACGATATCTTACTAGGTTTAGATGTAGCAAGTTCAGAATTTTATAAGGATGGAATTTACACCCTTGAATCAGAAAATTTAAAATTAAATTCACAAGAATTTTTAGAATATTTAAAGCCATGGTTTGAAAAGTATCCAATAATAACAATGGAAGACGGTATGGCTGAAGACGATTGGGGTGGATGGAAACTATTAACAGAGGCCCTTGGTAAAAATATCCAGTTAGTTGGCGACGACCTTTTTGTAACAAACACATCAATACTTAGTGAAGGTATTAAAAAAAGTGTTGGTAATTCAATTTTAATAAAAGTGAATCAAATAGGGACTCTTTCTGAAACGTTTAATGCAATAAAAATGGCTAAAGAAGCTGGTTACACTGCTGTTATCTCACATCGTTCAGGCGAGACAGAAGATACAACAATTTCTGATCTTGCCGTAGCAACTTCGGTCGGGCAGATAAAAACAGGCTCTTTGTCACGCTCTGATCGCGTTGCAAAATATAATCGTCTTATGAAAATTGAAGACGAATTACAGGGTAATGCAACATACCTTGGGCGTAGTGTATTTTATAATTTATCATGAGTATTAAAGTGTTATTTTTTTAGGAAATATTAATGAAATTTATTACTGTTATTATGGTGTTGTTGTTACTTTTGTTGCAGTACCGTTTATGGACAGGTAATGGGAGTTTAATTGAAGTAAGTCTCCTTAGGGAAGAAATAGAAAAGGTAAAATCTGAAAATGAGAGCCTAAAAGAACGTAATCTTTCATTAACAGCAGAAGTTTTTAATCTTAAGCAAGGGCACGAAGCCATAGAGGAAATTGCTCGTAGTGAAATGGGGATGGTTAAAGATGGTGAGACTTTTTATCAAATTATTGATAGTGCTGAGCAACAATTTAATTCAAACTAAAATAATATGCCAAAAAGTAATAAGTATTGGGTAGTTATCCCAGCTGCTGGAATTGGTAAACGAATGGGTAGCGATATCCCCAAACAGTACGTTTCCGTGCGCGGAAAAACAGTTATTGAACATACTATAGATAATTTTATTAGTCGTAAGGAAATTCAAAATATTTGTATCTCAATATCAGAGTCCGATAATTATTGGTCTACATTACCAATATCAAAAAATAAAAAAATAATAACAACTGTAGGTGGTAATGAACGATATGAATCTGTTTATAATGGTTTACGTGCTTTACAAGATAAAGCGAATGACGATGATTGGGTACTAGTACACGATGCTGTAAGACCATGCCTTAAAAAATCAATAATAGATCGATTAATTACTGATATAAGCTCACACGATGTCGGTGGAATTTTAGCTTTACCTTGTTTTGAAACGATGAAAAGAGTAAATAATAGTAATGAAGTCGAGGAGACAATTAATAGGGAAACTATTTGGCGCGCGCAGACACCTCAGGTGTTCAAATATCAAAAACTTCTATTGGCAATTGAAAAGGTAATTAATGAAAATATTTTTATAACCGACGAAGCAATGGCAATGGAGTTATCAAATCATAAACCCATTGTTATTTTAGGTGATGAGAATAATATTAAAATAACTCATAAAACTGATCTTAAATATTTAGAACTATTTCTCGAGAAAACACTATAAATATGCGAATTGGACATGGATATGATACTCATCGCCTTGTTGAAGGCGGGCCTTTAGTTTTAGGCGGCGTTACTATCTCTTATTCAAAAGGTTTGGATGGCCATTCGGATGCCGATGTGGTTATACATGCCGTATGCGATGCGTTGCTTGGTGCGATGGGTTTAGGTGATATTGGAGTACATTTTCCTAATACTGATATGAAATTAAAAGATATCGATAGTCGCGTTCTATTAAAGCAAATTTTTGATTTGATGAAAGAAAATAAATTTATTATTGGTAATTTGGATATTACGATTTTAGCGCAAGAGCCAAAGATGGTTGATTATATTCCTATGATGAAAGAAAATTTTGCTAGTGATTTAAGTAGTAACATTTCACTTATTAATATTAAGGCAACAACTACTGAAGGTATGGGATTTGTTGGCCGAGGTGAAGGTATCGCAGCACACGCAGTTGTTTTACTAACCTCAGCTTAAAAAAATATTTCTAGTTTTTTTTGAAGTAAACATATACTGCTCCAGTTCCTCCATCACTAGGTTGCGCCGAACAAAACCCCCAGACCATGGAGTGATTTCTTAACCACTGGTTTAGTTTGTTTTTAATTACAGGAGAGTTGTTTTTTGATCCATAACCCTTCCCATGAATGATAAGAACACATGATACGGATCGAAGTTTACATTCTTCTAGAAACATAGCTAATTCTTTTTTTGCTTCTTTTGCCTGCATTCCATGTAAATCTAATTTATTCTCAAATTTATATTTTCCCTGTCTTAATCGTTTAAATTTTTTATCGTTTTCACCCGCACTACAGAATCTAATTTCTTCTTTACCACCAACTAATTTTTCATTTAGTTCATTTTCATTTATTTCATAATCAGAATTAACATAGTTCTCTTCATTCTTTTTTGGATATGGGGACGGCTTAGATTTTTCAGTTATAACATTATTATCTTTAATTGGTTTAGTATTTCCGACTGCATCTCGAAATAGTTTTTTGTCTTCATCTGATATTTTTGATGATTTATTCATTTTACTAATTTAGCGATTTTCTCGCGTTTGAAAATATTTTTATCCAGGGGCTGTATTCACTACTCCATTCTTGCGGGAACCAAGAAAACTGTTTAGTTAAAAAGACACGCTCAGGATGAGGCATCATGATGGTAAAGCGCCCGTCTTTATTGGCGAATCCAGTTAGCCCATTTTCTGATCCGTTAGGGTTTTGTGGGTATTGTTCGGTAGCATTACCTATATTATCAATGAAACGCATAACTGGGTGTGATTGTTCTTTACTAAGTGTTTTTAAGGCACGTCCTTCACCGTGAGCGACAACTATCGGGATTTTGGAACCAACCATATCTTTAAATAATACCGAGGGGGAATTCATTATTTCTACCATCACTAGCCTAGCTTCAAATTGCTCTGAATGATTTCTCGCAAAGTCAGGCCATGATGATGCCCCGGGTACTAACTCGCGAAGTTGAGACATCATCTGACAGCCATTACATACACCGAGACCGATCGTATCCTTGCGATTAAAAAAATCTTCAAACATTTTTCTAAGCATATCATTGTATAAAATAGTTTTTGCCCATCCACCACCCGCACCAAGAACATCGCCATAGGAAAAACCACCGCACGCGGCTAATCCATTAAATGAATCGAGTTTTATTTGCTTCTCAATCAAATCTTGCATGTGAACATCAACACAATCAAATCCAGCGCGATCAAAAGCCGCAGCCATTTCAACTTGTCCATTTATTCCTTGTTCTCTAAGTATGGCAATTTTTGGTCTGACACCCTTATTTATTAAAAGCGTATTTTCTTCTAGTTTAAAAGTTGTGTTCACAAAAATTCCCGGATCATTTTTATTAGTAATACTTTCATATTCCTGTTTAGCGCATTCAGGGTTATCTCTCAGCACCTGTAATTGGTAACTTGTGTCTGACCATTTCCCGTGTAATTTTTCTATTTCAGTATTAAACACATCTTTACCATTAAATTTAAGTTTGAATTTATAATTTTTGTTAGTTGTTCCTATATTATGAATTATTTCTTCATTTAATCCTGATTGCGTAAATACTTCTTTTATACTTTTTTCATTATTCTTATTGACCTGTATCACCACTCCTAACTCTTCATTAAATAAATTTTCGATTAAATCTCCTGATAAATTAAGATTAATATCTATACCAGTATGCCCTGCAAATGCCATTTCACATAAAGTCACAAAGAGACCGCCATCTGAGCGGTCATGATAAGCATTTATTAGGCCCGATTCGTTTAAGATTTGTATTGATTGGAAGAATGCAGTCAATATTTTTGCATTTTCTAAATCTGGAGTTTCGCTACTAGCCTCATTGTACACTTGGCATAATGCCGACCCACCAAGTCGTTTTTTTTCATTTGCCAGATCAATAAATAATAATATTGATTCTTGATCTTTTATTAATTGTGGGGTTAATGATTGTCTAACGTCAATAACTCTTGAAAACGCTGATATATTTAGTGATATTGGCGCAATTACTTTTTTTTGTTCTTCACCATCTGACCACATCGTACTCATTGATAGCGAGTCTTTTCCAACTGGAATACAAATACCTAATTCTTTACATAACCGACTAATTGCAGACACGGCGGCATATAATTTTGCATCTTCACCTGGTTCACCACATGCTGCCATCCAGTTTGCAGATAAACTAATATCTTCAATTTTCAGAATTCGTGCCGCGGCTATATTTAAGATAGCTTCTGATAATGCCATTCGACAAGAGGCAGGAGCATCTATCAGTGCAATAGGACTGCGCTCACCAATTGCCATAGCTTCGCCAATGTAGTCATAGTACGACGAACTAGTAATAGCACAATCTGAAACAGGTACCTGCCAAGGACCCACCATTTGGTCACGGACAACTAGACCAGAGATGGAACGATCACCAATAGTTATTAAGAAACTCTTACTAGCAACAGCTGGCAATTTTAGAATACGATCAATTATTTTTTCAATTTCTAAGGAGGATGTTTGAATTTTTTTGTTTTTATTTGTTTGACTAGTAACATTCTTTGTATTTTTTGGTATTTCTCCTAATAATATAGACATCGGGATGTCAATTGCTCGATTATTAAAAAAAGAATCATCTAAAATTAAACGTTTTCTTTCAGTACTAAAACCCAAAATTGCAAAAGGTGCTCGTTCTCGCCTGCAAAGTTTTTCAAACTGAGTAATTTTTTCACTAGCAATTGCTAACACATATCGTTCTTGTGATTCATTACACCAGATCCCCATTGGAGACATACTTAATTCGTCGTTAGGTATTTCGCGAAGTTCTAATTTAGCTCCACGGCTACTCGCGCTTACCAGCTCTGGCAAAGCATTCGAAAGACCTCCCGCACCAACATCGTGAATACTAAGAATTGGATTATCATTTCCAAATGACCAGCATCCATCAATTACTTCTTGGCAACGCCGTTGCATTTCTGCGTTATCTCGTTGAACTGAGGCAAAATCAAGCGAAGCATCACTTTTTCCTGAAGCCATAGATGAAGCAGCTCCACCACCAAGACCAATCAGCATGGCGGGTCCTCCCAACACAACTAGTTTTACATTGCTTGGTATGTTTCGTTTTGCTATATGGGATTCTCGAATCATGCCATATCCACCGGCAAGCATAATAGGTTTGTGGTATCCATAGATAAGAGAACTTGATTTTTGTTGTTGTTCATAAGTACGGAAATAACCACAAAGAGCAGGGCGCCCAAATTCATTGTTGTAAGATGCAGCACCAATCGGTCCCTCAATCATTATATCTAATGCAGAAACGATACGGTCGGGTTTCCCGTTATCTTTTTCCCATGGTTGTTTGTAGCCTGGAATATTTAAATTTGAAACTGTAAAACCAGTTAAACCTGCTTTTGGTTTACCACCTCGCCCTGTGGCTGCTTCATCTCGTATTTCTCCTCCTGAACCAGTAGCGGCTCCCGAATAGGGTGAAATTGCGGTAGGGTGATTATGCGTTTCCACCTTCATTAATATATGGATATCCTCGTCTTTATAGTTATATTTATGTTTCTTTGGATCTACAAAAAATCTTTGACCAGAAAACCCATTCATCACTGCAGCATTGTCATGATAAGCAGATAGTATGTTTCCAGGATTTTCTTTATATGTTTGACGTATCATGGAAAACAGGGAGTTTTCTTTTTTTATATCATCAATTATCCATTCGGTGTTAAATATTTTGTGTCGACAATGTTCTGAGTTGGCCTGAGCAAACATCATTAGTTCAATATCAGTTGGATTTCTTTTTAATTTATTGAAAGCTGAAAATAAAAAATTTATTTCATCCTCTGATAAGGCTAGCCCCATATTTAGGTTTGCCTTTTCTAGTTCATCGATACCTTTATCTAAAATATTTATTACCTCTAGAGGAGTGGGTTTAGTAGTTTTAAACAATTTTTCGGCTTCATTTTCATTTTCAATAATAATTTCTGTCATCCGATCATGAATCATGGGGCTTATTTTCTTAATTTTATCCCTCGTTAATATTTCTCCATTGGCTATTTCGAATAGATAAATTACTCCTCTCTCAATACGCGTTATTTTATTTAACCCAGAATTATGGATTATATCGCTTGCTTTACTTGACCATGGGGAAATTGTTCCAAGTCTCGGAATGACTATCAATGGGTTATTTTTCTCAAAAGAATCACAAGTTTGACCGTAATTTAATAGTTCATCTAGTTGCGCCCGTTCTTTTTTGTTTAAGGCTTTATTTTCATTAACAAAATGGATAAAGCGTGTCTGGATTGAAATTATTTCAGGTGTGTAGGTTTGTACTGTCGAGAGTAATTTATTAATTCGAAATTTAGATAGTGCATTACAGCCTTGCAGTATCAGCATTAATTTTTTCTTTTATTGAATGAAGGAAGATACATAATATTATCAGTTCTTTCAGTCTCACGCGAAAACTATTTTTCTATTTAACTTCCTCTACTTTTACGAAAATACTGCTTTTTTCATCGCTGTATTGTTTCTTATTAATGAGGTTTCTTTTGTCTGATGCATTAAGGCTTTGGTTTATGCCGCCTATAGGTATCCACTCACCAAGTTTACCGTGTACAGTAGTGTTAATATTTTGTACATTTATAATGTTTTTTTCTTTTTGATTAACTTGTGCGAAGTGGGGCGAAATTGCAAGAACTACATTGTCGCCTTGTAATTTTGGCGTGACATAAAAACCCGAACTAACATTATGATGTTCAATATTTTCCTTAACAACAGTCGCTCCTGATGTAACAACAGTCGTTTGACTCCTAACGGGTATCAACTGCCCTGTATTAATAAAAGCTGGATTTCCCTCAAGTGTATTAACATAAAAAATATTACCCTCTCGCTCCTGGGATTCTTCATATGATTTCCTATATCGAATTACGTCTCCCTTACTATTTTTATTTTGCACAATAATGCCTTTTTCGCCTGTATCTGGCGACTCAATTTGAATATTTTTTGAATCATATTTTATTGAGAACCCACCTTCTTCAGCATTAAATTTATTATTATGGTCTCTTTTTACACTAATTAGTAATTTACGAGGGGCATTATCTATTTGTTCAAGAATAGATTTAATTAGCTCAATGTTTGATGGTGTTGTTTTTACTATCAATTGATTATTCATTCCAGTTACGGTGCCTCCCTTTATAACGAGCGGTTTAATAATCGGAATAACCTCTTCTACCATGCGGTTTTTCATGGGAATAATTTCGATTTTCATTGATTCTGCGACAGATGTAGTAGTACATATCGCAAAAACTAAAAAGATTATGATTATTTTTTTGTTCATATGTGCATGCGACGTAAATTCTTATCAATTAAAGCTGTTTCCCACATCTCTTGAAATATGTCTAACAAGTTTCTACATTCTCGCGGACTATTAAAATTAATTCTACCCTCATAACGGTTTGCATTCTCACGATAAAGATAACCAACCTCATCTGCAATAAGCATTGCCTTATTATAATTTTTATCTTCTGGTGAAATTTTACGTAGTTCAATGAAACTCGGTAATTTTGAAGATAAATCTAAAAGTCTGTGATCTGCATTAAGAATAGATTCAACATCAGATACGAGTATGCGAATTTGTGCTCGACGCCCATTAAGCGCCAAATTTTTTAGTGCTTTTAGAGAATCTGATTGATTATAAATTGAGGGTTCAAGATCCTTAGAAATAATAGTGAGTTTTCGCGATGATTGTTTTATAAGCTCTAACACGGCATCGTAAGCTTCCTGTCGTGTTTCTACAGGCGATACTTCATCAAGGGATTTGCCTAATCTAAGTTCATTAAGACTATGCATATTTATTATTTCTGGATTATCGACTATTTCTTTTTTATCGACTTTGCTTGTGTTTCAGCGTTACCAAGATAATTACTCGGGGTTAATTTTTTCAATCTTGATTTATCATTATCAGGTATATTAAGTTGATCGATAAAATTATGAAGTGTTTTTTTATCAATTTCTTTTCCACGAGATAATTCCTTTAATTTTTCGTAGGCATCATCGTAACCTGCGCAACGCATTACGGTTTGTACAGCTTCAGTTAAAATTTCCCATGAATCTTTCAGGTCGTGATTTATCATGTCAATATTAACGTCCAGCTTTGATAATCCCTTTATACAGGAATCAAAAGCTATTATTGAATGTGCAACACCAACACCCATATTTCTTAGCACAGTTGAATCTGTTAGATCTCTTTGCCATCGTGATGTGGGTAATTTCATTGCAAGATGCTCAAGCATGTTATTTGCAAGGCCCAAGTTGCCTTCTGAATTCTCAAAGTCTATAGGATTAATTTTATGCGGCATTGTTGATGACCCTATTTCCCCCTCCACAAGTTTTAGTTTGAAATAACCCAGAGAGATATAACCCCATAGATCACGACATAGATCGATTAAAATGGTGTTTATTCGAATTAACGCATGAAAATATTCGGCCATGTAATCATGCGGTTCTATCTGTGTTGTATGAGGATTCCAATTAAGATCCAGTTCCTCGACAAATTCTTTAGATAGGGACATCCAATCAATATTTGGATAGGCAGCAAAATGAGCATTAAAATTACCTACAGCACCATTTAACTTACCCAGTAATTCAATATTTTTAAATTGGTTTATTTGCCTTAAGAGACGATGTGTATATACAGCTACTTCTTTACCTAATGTTGTTGGCGAGGCAGTTTGGCCATGAGTTCTAGACAACATAGCGACAGACGCATAATCAGCAGACATTTTTTCCAGAATTGAAACTAATTTATTTAATTTCGGAGCTAGTACATTTTCACGCGTATCTTTTAGCATAAGCGCATGGCTTAGATTATTAATATCATCAGAAGTACAGCCAAAATGAATAAATGAAGCGATATTCTTTAATGATGGAACAGACCGAATTTTTTCCCGAAGAAAATACTCAACGGCTTTAACATCATGATTTGTTGTTTGCTCTATTTCTTTTATTCTTATTGCATCGTCTATTGAAAAATCATTTTTTATATTATCGAGGAAGGAAATTGAGTCAGCAGGAAATCTACCAATTTCTTTTATATCGGGATGTTTTGAGAGAGCTTTTAACCATTCAATTTCAATAACTACCCTGAAGCGGAATAATCCATACTCACTGAATATGGATCTTAGGATATCAGTTTTATTTTGGTATCGACCATCAACTGGTGAAATTGCTGTAAGCGCTGATAGTTCCATAATCACCTGATTAGTTTGATTTCTTGTCGATTATACATGTATTAAGACAGATAAAATCACCCAAAGTTCTTTTTTTATGGAGAAGGATTTGGAATTTTTTCATGTATAGATTCGATTTCTTTTATGATTTCTTTTGATAGCTCAACATTGATACTTTCAATAGCGCTTTTTAGTTGCTCCATCGACGTTGCACCAATTATATTACTGGTTAAGAATGGCCGACTAGAAACATAAGATAGCGCCATTTGCGACGGGTCTAAACTATTTTTTTTAGCAAGATTGACATACGATTCTGTTGCTTCTATTGCTTTTGGATTGAGATAGCGGGTAAAGTGTTCAAACAATGTTAGGCGCGCACCCTCAGGCTTTTTATTATTTAGATACTTACCACTTAGCGAGCCAAATGCAAGAGGAGAATAGGCAAGTAAACCAACTTGTTCGCGATGGGAAAATTCTGAAATACCAATTTCAAAAGTACGATTTAATAGATTATAAGGATTTTGAATACTAACTATTCTAGGTAATCCTTCTTCTCTTGAAACACGTAAGTACTCAGCACAACCCCAAGGAGTTTCATTAGAAATACCAACTGTTCTAATTTTTCCTTGTTTAACAAGCTCGTCAAGCACTGATAAGGTTTCTGCTATCGATACTCCATTTTTTTCTGGAGCATGAAAATAAGCTAATTTTCCAAAAAAATTGGTTTCACGATCGGGCCAATGCATTTGATAAAGATCAATGTAGTCTGTTTTAAGGCGTTTCAGCGAATCATCTAAGGCTTGTTCAATGTTTTTTTTATCAAGCTTTAACTGACCATCACGAATATATGGTAACCATTCAGCTTTAGCGGCGACTTTTGTTGCAAGTATGATTTTGTCACGATCTTTTCTTTTGCTTAGCCAGTTACCGATATAGGATTCGGTTAGTCCGTAAGTTTCCTTACGGGGTGGAACGGGGTACATTTCTGCAACATCAATAAAGTTAACGCCAGACTCTATTGCATAATCTAATTGTTCATGAGCTTCATCCTCGGTATTTTGTTCACCCCAAGTCATAGTTCCTAAGCAAATTTGACTAACTTTAATATCTGTTTGACCCAGATTATTGTATTTCATAGCGTCTTTCCTTTTAATTATGTTGTTGGTCTCATTGGTATATTCTAAATAAAAAACATAGTCGCGGACAAATAACTACGCATATGATACCTTTTATTTAAGAACATTTAATGATATCTCTTAATTTATGCAGACATTAACCATTTCAAAACCCGATGACTTTCATCTACATCTTCGTGATGGAGCAGCCATGGCAAACATCATTAATTATAGTGCGGCCCAATTTTCTAGAGCAATTGTAATGCCAAATCTGAATCCACCAATTACGACTGTTGATATGGCAATGTCCTACTACAATCGTATTCTAAATAGCGTCAACAAAAAATATAATTTTGAGCCGTTAATGACATTATATTTAACCGACAATACAAGACCTAGTGAAATAGATATTGTTGTACAAACTGAACCAATTAAGGCTTTAAAGTACTATCCAGTAGGCACAACAACAAATTCTGATTATGGCGTCACTGATATTAAAAAGGTTTATTTGGTTTTGGAATCAATGATGAAAAATCAATTACCCTTACTGATTCATGGCGAGGTTAGCGATACTGATGTTAATGTTTTTGATAGAGAAAAAGTATTTATTGAAAAGGTGTTATCGCCTTTAGTTGACGATTTTTGTGAACTAAAGATAGTGTTTGAACATATTAGCACTAAAGCGGCAGTCGATTTCGTTTTAAATGCAAACAGTAATATAGCCGCAACGATTACTCCACAACATATACTTTTAAATCGTGACGATTTATTCAACGAGTCGTTTCAACCCCATAATTATTGCTTACCTGTCCTAAAAGAAGAGCATGACCGTTTGGCGGTTTTAGGTGCTGCTACTAGCGGGAATCCCAAATTTTTTCTAGGAACAGATAGTGCACCACATGGGCGAACAAAAAAAGAAAGTGGTTGTGGATGTGCGGGTATCTTTTCTGCATATAATGCTTTAGGGGATTATGCTGAAATTTTTGAGAAGCAAAATAAGTTGGACAAGCTAGAACCATTTACAAGTTTTCACGGCGCAGATTTCTACGGACTTAAACGTAATGACGAAAAGATTACCCTTACTAAAAAAGAAAAAAAGATTCCAGAGGAGTTACCTTTCGATAATGATAAATTAGTTCCTTTTCGTGCAGGTGGGAATTGTGCCTGGCAAGCAAAACGTTAACTAAGATGAGTGAAATAGAGACAGTCATTGCCAAACGATTTCGTGGTTTTTTCCCTGTTATTATTGATGTTGAAACAGCAGGTTTTAATCCGCAAAAAGATGCTTTGTTGGAAATCGCTGCTGTAACGCTAGCACTGAATGATAAAAATTATTGGTGTATTGATGAAGTTATGTCCAAACATGTTAAGCCATTTGAAGGTGCTAATCTTGAAATAGCATCCTTAGAATTTACAGGTATCGACCCAGATCATCCTTTTCGTAAACAGATTGCGGTTAGCGAGAGCGAAGCCTTGAATGAAATTTTTCGAGTAGTACGAAAAAAAATAAAAGATAATAAATGTACTAGAGCAGTCCTCGTAGGGCATAACTCTTCATTTGATCTAAGTTTTTTGAATGCCTGTGTTGAGAGAAATGATATTAAACGCAATCCTTTCCATCCATTTAGCACCTTTGATACTGTAACACTAGCAGGCCTGGTTTACGGGCAAACAGTACTATCACGTGCAGCCATTGCAGCAGGTTTACAATGGGACGAAAAAGAAGCACATTCAGCGCGTTATGATGCAGAACAGACTGCGCTATTATTTTGCGAGATTATTAATAAATGCAATGAATATTTAGATATTCCATAATAATAAAAAGAAGTAATTAATATCACAGTAGAGGAAAATTAGAAAATGAGTTTTACTGATACAGCGATGCTTATATTGTCAACAACGTTGACAATTTGCTATCTATCATCATCAATAATTTTTATCAGAGCGGCACTAATTGTAGTACAGATTGGTTATTTTTTTCTTGCAATACATACAGGACTCGACCAACCAGGGATGACTGCAATATTAATTCTAAGTATAACTAATAGCCTTATAAATGGTTTTAAAATTGCACAGTATTATTACGAAAATTCAATTCTTTGCTTACCAAAAGATTTACATAGTCTCTATCAAGATGAATTTCATCTTTTTTCACCAAAAGAATTTAAGATTTTTTTTCAACACGCGGCTCAAGAGGAACGTAGTGGCGAATTGATAAGCGCTAATCAAACTTTTAAAAATTTAATGTTTGTTCTTGAAGGATCACCAATTATCCGACTTAAGAAAGGAAAGGAGATTCAGTTAACAAAACGAGTCTGGTTAGGCGAGATGAGTTTCTTGCGTGGAGAAGTAACTTCCGCAGATGTTCTTACTGAGCCATCAGAAAAGGTAAAATTATTAATCTGGAGTAAGTACGATATTGAGGAACTTCAAGAGAAACAACCGATTGTTATTGAAAAATTGAAATATATTATTGCAAATAGCCTTGCTGAAAAAATTAGATATTCAAATATACTAATTGAAAGTACGTTTTTTAGGTAAAATTATTTTTTTATTTTTTCTCCCCATAATTTAGAGTTTTCAAGTAATTCCTCATGTTTGAGGGTTGTTAATTCCCTGTTCTCAAGTAATCTTTTTCCTGCGACCCAGACATCACTTATTTGACGACGGTCAGCAGCATAAATAATTTGTGATAGAGGCTCGTAAAGCGGGATAGTTTCTATTTGATTAAGATCAATCGCAACAACATCCGCCTGCTTTCCTTTCTTTAGTGAGCCAATTGACTCACTCATGCCAAGTGCTTTTGCTCCATTTAGTGTTGCCATTCTTAATGTTGTATGCGCGTCACTACAAGCGCAATCGTTGTTAACCCCTTTAGCTAACAATGCTGTTATATGCATTTCTCCAAGCATATCTAAGTCATTGTTACTTGCCGCACCATCTGTACCAATACAAACATTAATATTATTTTTTTGTAATTTTCCAACAGGACAAAAACCACTTGCCAATTTTAAATTAGATTCAGGGCAGTGTACTACACTAACCCTAGTTTTCTTTATTTCATCGATTTCATTCTGTTCTAACTGTGTCATATGTACCGCAATTAAACGTGAACTCAATAATCCTAGATCTGATAAACGTTCAAGAGGTCGTTTCCCATATTGATTGATACTTTGTTCAATTTCATCACTGGTTTCATGGATATGCATATGAATGGGAATATCAAGTTCTTCAGCGAGTACCGCTATTCTTTTTAGTGAGTCATCTGAAACAGTGTAGGGCGCATGGGGAGCAAATGCAGTACTAATAAGCGGGTTATGTTTGAAGGTATCATGAATAAATTCACCCTTAGTTAAATATTCATCGCTATTACTTGCCCATGAAGTTGGAAGATCTATGACAATAAGACCAATAACAACACGCATTCCAATATTTACACAAACTTCAGCAGTGTTATCCGAAAAAAAATACATATCATTAAAACAGGTTGTTCCACTACGAATCATCTCTGCTACCGCAAGTTTAGTTCCATCCTTAACAAACTTGGGGCTAATCCATTTTTTCTCAGCAGGCCAAATATGATTGTTAAGCCAATCCATTAATGGTAAATCATTTGCTAATCCACGAAATAACGACATTGCAGCGTGTGTGTGAGCATTTACTAGACCAGGGATTAAAGCATGATTTTCTAGAGTTAATTCCTCTTTTGCTGTAAATTTTTTTTTAGCATCTTTAGAGCTTAATAGGGCTACTATTTTGTCGTTTTTGACAGCAAGCGCGTAGTTTTCATACACCGTATTTTTTGGCTCAACGGGTATTATCCACCTAGCATGTACTAAAGTATCAACATTCATTTTGACAACATAACCTAATTATTCTTAAATGCTATGATAATTCATCCAACATAAAAAAACGCTATTGAAAAACAAAAAATCACAGCTACAGGCAGAAAGTTTTTATGCGGTTAAATGGAACGCAGGAGTCTTAACGCTATTAGATCAGAGAAAATTGCCAAATGAAGTAATTTATCATGACTATGGTTCAGCACTAGGTGTTGCTGATGCAATTAGCAAAATGGTAGTTAGAGGTGCTCCAGCGATTGGAATTGCTGCGGCATATGCCGTTGTATTGGCTGCTCGTTCAGCTTATCAAGATTCATCCAGTAATTGGCGTAATAATATAGAGGAAGTTCTTGACGTTCTATCTACAGCCAGACCAACTGCAGTTAATTTAAATTGGGCGATTTCTAAAATGCGTGAAAAATTTGAAACAATCAAAGGTAACCCCGAAACTGATCTATTAAATCTAGCTATTAAAATACATCACGACGATATTGTCGCTAATTATGAGATGGGACGTCTCGGCGCAGAATTAATTGAGCCTGATAGTAAAGTTATCACTCATTGTAATGCTGGTGCCTTAGCAACAGGTGGGTATGGAACAGCATTAGGAGTGATAAGAACAGCTTATAAACAAGGACTATTAAAAAAAGTCTATGCTTCCGAAACACGCCCATGGTATCAAGGTGCTCGATTAACAAGCTGGGAATTAAAACAAGACAATATTCCGGTGAGTTTATTAATTGATTCAGCAGTATCTAATCTAATGAAAATGGAAAAAATTTCTTGGTTAATCGTTGGCGCAGATCGTATTGCCGCTAATGGTGATATTGCAAACAAAATTGGTACCTATTCACATATAGTTTCAGCAAAATACCACAACGTGAAAGTTATGGTAGTGGCACCCTCATCCACTATCGATATGAAAATAGATTCGGGGGGGAAAATAACTATTGAAGATCGTCCAACAGAAGAAGTAACGCATTTTTATAGCGCAAAAACGTCTTCAAATTCTATTAAAATACTTAATCCAGCGTTCGATATTACTCCTGTATCTTTGATTGATTATGTAGTCACGGAGAAGGGAATTATTCATAACCCTGACGCAAAAAAAATGCTTACGATTTTCGGTTAAACTTTTATAAAATCAGGTAGTTAAATCTAAGAATTTAGTAGGGGAAAGTACCATATTATGGTAAAATTTGTTCCCTAAAAATTACTACAAAAATAAGGATTTTTTGTTCTTTTCTCAGTAGAAAATCTATGCCCGAATCTGATTTCGCGAAAGTACTATCACCAGTCAATATAGAAGACGAAATGCGGCAATCCTATATGGAATACGCAATGAGTGTGATTGTTGGCCGAGCGTTACCAGATGTTCGAGATGGTCTTAAACCTGTTCATCGAAGAGTTTTATTCGCCATGAAAGAGATGGGCAATGATTGGAATAAGGCTTACAAAAAATCGGCACGAGTTGTTGGTGATGTTATTGGCAAATACCACCCTCATGGCGATACTGCCGTTTACGACACGATAGTTCGAATGGCGCAATCATTTTCTCTAAGATACATGCTTGTAGACGGACAAGGTAACTTTGGATCTGTCGATGGTGATGCACCTGCAGCAATGAGATATACCGAGGTTCGGATGTCACGTGTTGCGCATGAAATTTTAGAAGATATTGATAAGGAGACAGTCGAGTTTGCAGCAAATTACGATGGCTCTGAACATGAACCCATTGTTTTACCGACACGAATTCCAAATCTACTTATTAATGGTTCAAGTGGTATTGCTGTTGGTATGGCAACCAACATACCTCCGCATAATTTGTCTGAAGTTATAGATGCTTGTTTGGCACTGATTAAAACTCCAGAGCTCGAAATTTCAGATCTAATGAAGCATATTCCTGGACCTGATTTTCCAACAGCTGGAATAATTAACGGTTCATCGGGAATCAGAGATGCTTATGAAACTGGGCGAGGTCGTATAGAGGTCCGTGCTAGAAGTAAAATTGAAGAGCATGAATCAGGAAATAAAATTGTTATTACCGAACTTCCATATCAGGTCAATAAAGCAAGATTATTAGAGAAGATAGCAGATCTGGTTAAAAACAAGAAAATTACAGGAATACGTGAGCTACGTGATGAATCAGATAGAGAAGGTATGCGTGTTGTAGTTGAGCTACGCCGCGGCGAAGTTGCCAAGGTTATATTAAATAACTTATATAAACATACTCAGATGCAGTCAGCCTTTAGTGTTAATGCTGTAGCCTTAGCTGACAACAAACCACAAGCAAATTTAAATTTAAAACAATTATTAGAGGCTTTTATTAGCCATCGTCGAGAAATTGTTACAAGAAGGACTATTTTTGAGTTACGCAAGGCACGTGCTCGTGCCCATATTTTAGAAGGTCTAGCAGTCGCTTTGGCAAATATTGATCCTGTTATTGTGTTAATTAAAAAATCTCCAAGCCCAGCAGAAGCTAAAGCACAGTTACTTAAAGGAATTTGGGAATCAAGTGTTGTTGTAGAAATGATAAAAGATGCTGATTCGGAAATTTCGAGACCTGATAATTTACAGCACGAATTTGGATTACACGATGATGGATACAGGCTATCTCCTGAACAAGCTCAGGCAATTCTTGAGTTACGCTTGCAAAAATTAACTGGTCTTGAAAAGGATAAAATACTAAAAGAGTATAATGATTTATTAAAAATGATTGTTGACTTATTAGATATTCTTTCACGCCCTCAAAGATTAATGAGCGTTATACATGATGAATTAAAAGATATAAAAGATCGATATGGCGATGAACGCAGGACAGAGATTGTTCAAACACAGAAAGATTTAAGTATGGAAGACTTAATTACAGAGGAAGACGTTGTTGTTACATTATCTCATGCAGGCTATGCAAAATCACAACCGGTTAGTACATATCGGTCACAACGACGAGGAGGTAGAGGTAAAGCCGCAACTTCTGTCAAAGATCAGGATTTTATCGATAAACTATTTATCGCTAGTACCCATGACACATTATTATGTTTTTCAAGTCGAGGTAAACTTTACTGGCTTAAAGTATATGAGTTACCACAGGCAAGCAGGACTGCTCGCGGCAAACCCATAATTAATTTATTACCACTAAGGGAGGGTGAACAAATTAATGCAGTATTGCCAATAAGAGATTATACCAAAGATAAGTTTGTATTTATGTCAACTGCAGATGGAACTGTTAAAAAAACGTCATTAATTGAATTCTCTCGCCCTAGACCGAGCGGTATACGTGCAATTGAACTTGTGGATGGGAATAAATTAATAGGTGTTGAGCTTACTGACGGTAAACGCGACATTATGTTATTCAGCGATGCTGGCAAAGTTGTTCGTTTCCCTGAATCTCACGTTCGATCAATGGGTAGATCCGCTAAGGGAGTGCGCGGAATTCGTCTAACTAAAGAGCAAAAGGCAATTTCACTCATTATCGTGGATAGTAAAGATACAATGACAGTCTTAACCGCTACTCAGAATGGTTATGGTAAACGAACAAGTATTGAGGATTACCCACAGAAATCACGAGGTGGGGTCGGGGTAATCTCAATACAGGTTACAAAACGAAATGGTCCCGTTGTTAGTGCGGTTGCTGTCAAAGATGATGATGAAATCATGTTAATAAGTGACCAAGGAACGTTAATTAGAACACCGGTTAAAGATATTTCTGTATTCGGACGTAATACACAGGGAGTTAGATTGGTAAATCTTAATGAACTTGAACAGTTAGCGAGCATCGAACGTATAATTGAATATACTGACAATTAGGAGTTATGTTGAAAATTGATTAACTATTTTAAAGAAAATTTAATTTCTTATGAATGAAAAAGAGAAGTTAGAAAAAATACGGAATGATATCGATTCTTTAGACAAGCAAATACTTGATCTTATTAGTAATCGTGCTCGTTTAGCACAAGAAATTGCTAAAATTAAAATGAATTCATCAGAAACTCTTGAATTTTATCGTCCAGAACGAGAAGCGCAAATCTTGAGAAAAATAATCGAACATAACAGTGGACCACTATCAGAAGAGGAGATGGTGCGGTTATTTAGAGAGATTATGTCAGCGTGTCTGGCTTTAGAGCAAGTTTTAGATATTGCTTATTTAGGACCCGAAGGAACATTTACACAATCCGCGGCATTAAAACATTTTGGCCACTCTGTTAACACAACGGCATTTGGAACTATTGACCAAGTATTTCGAGAAGTTGAGTCAAATGCCTCACATTATGGTGTCGTTCCTATTGAGAATTCTATTGAGGGAGTTGTAAATCATACATTGGATATGCTGAATCATTCAAGCTTGATGGTTTGTGGTGAAGTTGAATTAAGAATTCATCATCATTTACTAAGTAAAACTGAAAAGCTTGATGAATTAACACAGGTTTTTTCACATCAACAGTCATTTGCTCAATGTCGAGAGTGGTTAGATACATATTTAGTTAATGTCGAACGTGTAGCAGTTGCTAGTAATGGTGAAGCTGCAGACATTGCTAGCAAAAATAATCAGAGCGCTGCTATCGCAAGCGATGCAGCAAGTGAGTTATATAGATTAAATAAACTTGCAACTAATATTGAGGATGAGCCGGATAATACAACTCGTTTTTTAGTTATAGGTAGAACCATGTGTCCAAAATCTCAAAATGACAAAACTTCTTTGATTTTCTCTGCTGCTAATAAACCTGGCGCTTTACACAAGATGCTCGGTTGTTTTGCAAAAAATAGCGTCAGCATGACTCGGATTGAATCCAGACCATCTAGACGTGAAATGTGGGATTATGTTTTTTTTGTTGATATTGAAGGCCACGCTGAAGATGATTCAGTTAAAAAAGCATTAATTGAGCTTGAAGAATACGCTGCAATGGTTAGATTATTAGGCTCATACCCAAGAGCTGTTTTGTAGGATTTATCGTGTCTTGTGATTTGTTTTCACTCGCAACCCCAGGTGTTTTTGGGCTCGAACCATATCGTCCAGGAAAATCAATTGAAGAATTGCAACGTGAGCTTGGTCTTGAAGAAGTTATTAAACTTGCTTCTAATGAAAACCCTTTAGGGCCAAGCCAGAATGTTTTAAATGTCATTGGTTCAATAAAGGATTTATCTCGATACCCAGATGGCAATGGTTTTAATTTAAAGAAGAAGCTTGCGGAGAAACACAGCGTTGATATCGAAAGCATTACTTTAGGAAATGGTTCTAATGATATTCTTGAAATGGCAACACGTGTATTTGTCACAGATCAACATGAAGTTATTTATTCCAAGCATTCTTTTGCTGTTTATCCATTAGTTACTCAGGCTGTTGGCGCAAAGCATGTTGTAACTCCAGCAAATGACTGGGGACATGATTTAGATGCGATGTTAAATTCAGTCAATGACCGCACACGTTTAATGTTTATCGCGAATCCAAATAATCCTACGGGAACATGGGTTGATAAAAATAATCTAAGAAGTTTACTGGAACAGATTCCCGGACATGTAATTGTATTGGTTGACGAAGCATATTTTGAATATGCAAGCACAGAAGAACAATACCCTGATTGTAGTTCTTGGATAAATGATTTTAATAATTTAATTGTTACTCGTACTTTTTCAAAAGCGTATGGGTTGGCAGCTTTACGTATTGGGTATTCTTTATCACATCCAGATATAGCTAATTTGTTGAATCGCGTCCGACAGCCATTTAATAATAATAGTCTTGCTTTAGTTGCAGCAGATGTAGCATTACAAGACTTAGAGCACATTAAGAATAGCGTGAAACTAAATCAACTTGGGATGCATCAATTGACGCAAGCTTTTTGTAATATGGGGCTGGACTATATTTCCTCAAAAGGAAATTTTGTATGTGTAAATTTTAAACAACCTGCAATTGAAATATATGAGAATTTATTAAAAGCAGGTGTTATTGTTCGACCTATTTCTGATTATGGTATGCCAAATCATTTACGTATTACAATTGGACTAGAATGTGAAAATACCAAATTTATTAAAGGGCTTGAGAAAATAATGGTGAAGTAACCATTATCGTAATGTATATAATTTCACCTTATGTTAATCAATAATTTGTCAATCATTGGTGTTGGGCTAATTGGGGGCTCACTTGCTCGTGCGTTACGAAAAGCTAAGCTTGTTGGTAGGGTTACAGGGTGTAATCGTTCAGAGGAAACTTTAAAAAAGGCAGTTGAATTAGATGTTATCGATGATTATTTTTTGAATATATCTGAGGCAGTAAGAGATGCCGATGTTATTATTATAGGTACACCGTTATCCGTGTCAGAAAAAGTGTTACCAAAATTAGCTGATTCAATGATGGTAAATGCTATTTTGACAGATGTTGGTAGCGTAAAAGGGGGTATTATTAATGCCGCTAGAGAAACATTGGCTGAGAAATTTCCTAATTTTGTTCCTGGCCATCCAATAGCAGGAACTGAAAAGAATGGAGTTGAGGCATCATATGAAGATTTGTTCGTTAATCATCGTGTCATATTAACTCCTTTGAAAGAAACTTCACCAAATGCACATAAACTTGTTACACAGATGTGGGAATCTGTTGGTGCTGAAGTTGTTAATTTGGATGTTAAGCATCATGATGAAGTTCTAGCAGCAACAAGCCATTTGCCACATATGCTTGCTTATGCTTTGGTTGATTGTCTTGCTGGTATGCAGGAGCGTGATGAGATTTTTAAGTATGCAGCGGGAGGTTTTGCTGATTTTACTCGAATTGCTTCTAGCAGCCCAGAAATGTGGCATGATATTTGTTTTTCAAATAGAGAGGCATTAATTAGAACATTAGAAATGTTTTCATCTCATATTGACGATATAAAGTTAGCGATTGAAAAATCAGAAAGTGATGAATTGCTAAAAATTTTTAGGCGAGCGAAAGAAGTAAGAGATAAATTTAACAAAGAAAAAAAATGATAGAAATTGTAATCAATTATTAAATATTGAAATGAGTTTAAACGGTAATATCAATTTTTGTATCAAACCAAGTCATTCTATCATAGGTAAAACATGCATTCCCGGGGATAAATCAATATCTCATCGCGCTATTATTTTTGCCGCCATTGCAGAAGGCGAATCAAGGATCAAGAATTTTTTACAGGGAGAGGACACATTAGCGACTATTAGGGTTTTTCAAGAGATGGGAGTAAGTATTAAAAATAACGGTGATTATGTTTTAGTGCAGGGCGTTGGACTTTATGGCCTGCATGCTAAAAATCCAACGTTAAATTTTGGTAATTCTGGAACATCTGCAAGATTACTTGCGGGTTTATTATCAGCTCAGAAATTTAGTTCTCAGTTAATTGGGGATGAATCTCTAATGAAGAGACCAATGATTCGTGTTGTTAACCCATTAAAAAAAATGAATGCTAAAATTAGTTGCAGCAAACAAGGAACACTTCCAATTAAAATTAAAGGAGGACAAAATATAAAAGGTATGTGTTATGAATTGCCAGTTTTAAGCGCCCAATTAAAATCTTGTTTGTTGATAGCAGGACTTTATGCAGAAGGAGAAACAGAGATTATAGAAAATACAGCAACTAGAGATCATACTGAAAGAATGCTTGCTAATTTTTCTCATCCTGTCGCAAAAAAGAATAGCAAAATTTCTATTAAAAAAGCAAAAAGATTAATCGGTTGCGAAATTACTGTACCAGGAGATTTTTCTTCTGCAGCTTATTTTATTGTAGCAGCAACATTGGCATCAAATTCCAATGTAACACTAGAAAATGTTGGTGTAAATCCAACACGTAATGCCATGATAAAAATAATGAAGCTAATGGGCGCTGATATAGAGTTGCAAAATGAAAGATTAGAATCTGGGGAGCCAATTGCAACAATAAATATAAAAAGTAGTGAATTAGTGGGCATTGATATTCCCGAAGAATTAGTTTCAGTTGCAATAGATGAGCTTCCAATTATTTTAGTAGCCGCTGCTTCTGCCAAAGGTACAACGAGATTATCTGGTGCGGCTGAACTACGCGTTAAGGAAAGTGATAGGATTCAATCAATGCTGGATGGTTTTGTTGTTTTAGGTATAAAAGCAGAAGCTTTAGATGACGGTATGATTGTTGAAGGTGGAAAGTTTAATGGTGGTTCAATAAATAGTTATGGCGATCATCGTATTGCAATGGCTTTTTCTATCGCGGGTGTAATAGCAAAAAAACCTATAATTATTAATAATTGTAATAATGTAGCAACATCATTTCCGGAATTTGTTGAAACTGGAAAGAATTTAGGCATCAATATAGATTATGTCTAATGTAACAGTTATTACGATTGATGGGCCGAGTGGCACTGGCAAAGGAACGATTTGTTGTCATTTAGCTTATTTGATGAAATGGAATTTTCTTGATAGTGGCGCTTTATATCGTGTTCTTGCAATTGCAGCAAAAAAAAATCAAATTGGAAATGAGGATGAATTAGAATTAATAGAGTTGACAAATAATCTAGATGTCGAATTTAAGATGCGAAACCCAGAGAGTATGGCTGATGTGCTATTTAATGGGAAAATTGTAACAGATGAGATTCGCACCGAAGTTTGTGGTAAAGCGGCTTCTGTAATTGCTCCTATTGCCGGAGTTCGTAAAGCATTACTCACAAGACAACGAGCGTTTTGTAAAGAGCCTGGATTAATTGCAGACGGTCGTGATATGGGGACAGTTGTATTCCCTAATGCAGAATTAAAGATATTTTTAACAGCGAGTATTGACGAAAGAGCTAAAAGACGTTTCAAACAGTTGAAGGAAGGGGGCATTAGTGTTAACCTCCGCCGCCTTCATAGGGAAATTGAAGAAAGAGATGAGAGGGATAGCGGACGTAAGTTATCTCCATTAAAACCTGCAGACGATGCGATTATTGTTGATACAACTGACATTAATGTTGAGGATGTTATTGGAAAAATTTCGAAGTTAGTTATTGATAAAATTCCTAATTTATCGAAACGGGTGGTTGATTATTTGCGATAAATAAACAACTTAAGATTAACTAAACAATCAATAGCCTTGCTAAAATTTCAAGCGGGTTTCAGGAATTACCATTCATGAGCGATAGTTTTGCCGAAAGCGATAGTTTTGCCGAAAGCGATAGTTTTGCCGAATTATTTGAACAAAGCCAAATAGAAAATAAAATGCGTCCAGGCACAATAATTAGTGCCAGGGTTTTAGATATAAAAAATGATAACGTCATTGTTAATGCTGGACTTAAGTCTGAAGGAATTATTCCAAAAGAACAATTTTTAGATGATGAAGGCCAATTAGAAATAACTATTGGTGATGATGTTGATGTTTCTCTAGATGCAATTGAGGATGGTTATGGTACAACACGCCTCTCGCGAGAAAAAGCGAAACGAAAAATTGCCTGGCAGGAGCTCGAGAAGGCACACGAGGATAATCAAACAGTAACTGGGATTATTACTGAAAGAGTAAAAGGGGGTTTTACTGTTGAAATTGGTAAAGTTCGTGCTTTTTTGCCAGGCTCATTAGTTGATGTAAGACCCGTACGAGATACTTCATTTCTTGAGGGAAAACCTAATGAATTTAAAGTTATAAAAGTCGATCAACGTCGCAATAACATTGTTGTATCAAGACGTGCTGTTGTTGAAACTGAAAACACTATTGATGTTGAAGAGGTAATAGAATCATTAAAAGAGGGCGCCTTAGTTAAAGGAATAGTTAAAAATTTGACTGATTACGGAGCGTTTATTGACTTAGGTGGAATTGACGGGCTACTACATATAACTGACATGGCATGGAAACGTGTTAAGAACCCGAGTGAAATAGTTAGTATTGGTGATGAAATAGAAGTTAAAGTACTTAAATTCGACGCTGAAAAAAGACGAGTTTCTCTGGGTCTTAAACAAATGGGGGATGATCCTTGGTTGAATTTAACAAAACGTTATCCTGAAGGGGCTCGCTTAAATGGGAAAATTACAAGTATTGCTGATTATGGTTGTTTTGTTGAACTAGAAGAAGGTGTTGAAGGTTTGGTCCACGTTTCCGAGATGGACTGGACAAATAAAAACGTACACCCATCAAAACTTGTACACCTAGGTCAAGAAGTCGAAGTAATGATACTTGATATTGATCAAGAGAGACGTCGAATTTCATTAGGAATTAAACAATGTGAAGAAAATCCATGGGAGAAATTTGCGTCTACACATAGTAAAGGAGATCGTATTGTTGGGCTAATCAAATCTATAACTGACTTCGGTATTTTTATTGGGCTCGATGGTGGCATTGATGGTTTAGTGCATTTATCTGATGTTTCATGGGGTGATGACGCAGAAGCATCTATACGTAATTTTAATAAGGGAGGTGAAATTGAAACAGTAGTTCTGGCAGTAGATTCTGAACGAGAACGAATTTCACTTGGTATAAAACAGTTAGAGAAAGACCATTTTTCAGATTTTGCTACTGAACACCAAAAAGGCACAGTTGTTAAAGGTGTAGTAAAAAAGGTTGAGCAAGATTATGTTGTCGTAAACCTTGGTGAGGAGGTAGACGGTTTTTTGAAAGCCGCTGAGATTTCATTAGAGGAAGAAGTTGCCGACGCTAGGACAGTATTAAAAGAAGGCGATAAAATTGAGGTAAAAATTACCGAAGTTGACCGTAAGAAACGCATAATTAATCTCTCGATTAAAGCAAGGGAGTCCGATGATGAGCAAACAACTGTAAAGGAATATGCTCCCGAGACAGGGGAAAATTCGAAATTAGGCGATATTTTGAAAGATGAGTTGGAAAAGTAGTTAAAATATCGAAAATAACGGATTGCCTATTATTTTATGAATTGTTATCATTATCAAAATAAATTATTAAATAACAATGGTTTGCAGCAATGACGAAGTCAGAATTAATCGAAGTGTTATCAAGGAAGCAGTCTCAATTAGCTTATAAAGATATTGAACTAGCTGTAAAGACGGTTCTTGAGTATATGTCATCTTCTCTTTCAAATGGCGAGCGTATTGAAATACGTGGGTTTGGAAGCTTTTCTTTGCATTTTCGTCCTGCACGTTCTGGGCGTAATCCAAAATCTGGTGAGCCCGTAGCATTACCAGCTAAATATGTACCTCATTTTAAACCCGGCAAGGAGTTACGTGAACGGGTAAATAATAGATATAACCCAATTACAGACTAAAAGCATTCTAACGCATTGTTTGTTTTTTTCTAGCATATCTTCATAACAAAAATACTTGTCAGCTTTAGATAGACTATCTATCTTAGGCACTAATTTTCTTTTTATTAATTAGGAGTGTAAATTTCGAGGTTGTTATGACATTCATACCAAAGTTAATATTTATTATTGTTATGTTGCTATTCGGACTAGCTTTCCATGTAAAAAATCACCAATTAGTTACACTGAATTATTACGTAGGTGAGATTCAGTTGTCTTTTTCTATAATAATTGTTTTGGCGATATGTATTGGTGTATTACTTGGGATTTTAGCAAGTATTCCTATAATAATAAGAAATAAGCAGCTTAATAGCAGGCTTGAGAAAGAAATAAAACATAGAGAGAAAGAGATAAATAATTTTCGCATAACGTCAACAAAGGATTAGTTCTAGATGCAATTCGAATTAAATATGTTTTGGTTATTACTACCAGTTGCTGCATTATCTGGTTGGTGGATAGGAAGGTCAAACCAAGGACAAAAATTACCTCTAAAAAATATACATCCTGAGTATTTTAAGGGGCTAAATTTTGTTTTAAATGAGCAGCCAGATAAGGCGATCGAAGTATTTATTCGTATGACCGAAGTTGATAGTGAAACCGTAGAAACACATCTTGCTCTTGGAAATTTATTTCGTAGACGCGGAGAAGTAGATCGCGCAATACGTATTCATCAAAATTTAATTGCCAGGCCAACACTAAATCAGGAACAACGAGCTCATGCTTTACTTGAGCTCGGCATGGATTACATGCGATCTGGTTTATTAGATAGAGCTGAAAAATTATTTTTGGAACTAGTAAATTTTGATTTATATTTAAATGAAGCCTATTCTCATTTGTTAGAGATATATCAACAAGAGAAAGATTGGGAAAATGCGATTGCTGTGGCAAAAAAAAGTGAAATTATTTCCGGGGAAAATTTTAGTCCGATTATTGCTCAGTTCTATTGCGAAATTGCTGAAAATTATTTGAATACTGGGAAGGTAAGTAAAGCAAAAGAGAAAGTGCATGATGCAATATCTTTTAATTCAAAATGTGTCAGGGCTAGCATTATTGAGGCTAGAATATTTCAGCTAACAGGAAAACTTGATCACGCTATTAAATCTTATAAACGATTAGAATTACAGGATAGCACTTACATAACAGAGGTTATATTACCGTTATACGATTGCTATAAAGAAAAAGGCAGTATAAATGAATTTATCAAATACCTAAGAGAGCTTGTAAAGAAGTATGGAAATATAAATACACTATTAATTTTGACTGAATTAATTGCCGAATATGAAAGTGAGGATGTGGCAATTAATTTTGTATTTCAAGAACTGAAAAATAGACCAACAGTTCAAGGTGTTGATAAATTAGTCGAATATACACTAAATAAATCTAAAGGCGCAACCTATGAATATCTTAGTGCTATAAAACAACTTACTACTAAACTAATTGAAAAAAAACCAACTTATAAGTGCAACAATTGTGGTTTTGATGCAAAAATGTTGCATTGGCAATGTCCAGGTTGTAAACATTGGGAATCTATTCAACCTATATTTGGAGTAGCTGGTGAATAAAAGCCGAGTAATAGTATCATTAGATTTTTCAGAAGCTAATCAAGCACTTGATTTTTGTAAAACAATAGATCCTGTAAGTTGTAAAATTAAAGTAGGAAAGGAACTTTTTACTAAAGCTGGCCCTACACTACTTGAGAAGTTAAGATTTTTAGATTTCGAAATATTTTTAGATCTAAAATATCACGATATTCCAAATACTGTCGCTAACGCTTGTCGAGTGGCTGTTGATTTGGATATATGGATGTTAAATGTTCATGCTGCCGGCGGACGTAAAATGATGGAAGCTGCATATGAATCACTGGTAAAATCAGGAAGCTCAAAAAATCGACCATTACTTGTAGCTGTTACAGTATTAACAAGCATGTCTTCAGATGATTTGTTGGAATTAGGTATAACTAATTCTATCGGAGATCAAGTTTTATTATTATCAAAATTGGCGAAATCTGCAGGACTAGATGGTGTTGTTTGTTCTGGCATGGAAGTAGGTAAATTAAGGCATGAATTAGGAAAAGATTTTTGTCTAGTTACCCCAGGAATTCGATTGGATGATTTAAATAATGATGATCAAGAGCGTATAATGACGCCATACGATGCAATTAAAGCCGGAAGTAATTATCTTGTTATTGGTCGACCAATAACACGTGCATCGGATCCAGTTGATATTATAAATATAATTAATAAAAGTATAAATTTACTAGATTAGTTTTATCATCGTGTCCGCATTAATCAGGCAGAGTATTTTGGCTCCAAAATTACCAGTGCAAGGCCAAGCAAAAATGCATTGGTCTAGACTATATGGTAGCGCAAAATCTTTAACAATCGCCAATATGGCAACTGAAATAGACAACCCCGTTGTAGTTATTACTAAGGATGTTCTAGCCGCTGTTAATTTGGTTAATGAATTACAACATTTTGTAAAAGAGCCAGAGGAAACACTGATTAAATATTTCCCTGACTGGGAGACTTTACCGTACGATATTTTTTCACCCTATCAAGATATTTTGTCTGAACGTTTAAGAACTTTATTTGAGTTAACTAATTTTTCAAATGGTATCGTGGTAGTACCAATTACCACCTTAATGCATCGCTTACTCCCCATAGACCATCTTTTAGCAAATGCTTTTTCACTAGATTTAGGACAAAAAATTAGCTTAGAAGATTTTAAAAATAAACTATCGAGACAAGGTTATAATTTTGTTAGTCACGTTACAGAACATGGTGAAATTTGTGTAAGAGGTTCTTTAATCGATATTTATCCTATGGGCAAAAACAAACCCTTTAGAATAGATTTATTTGACAATGAAATTGATAGTATTCGTTTATTTGATCCCGAAACCCAACGTTCAATTAGAAAAGTTGATTCACTTCGTATATTACCAGCGAGGGAAATTTCATTATCTAATGAAAACATTGCCCGGTTTCGCAAAAATTGGCGTTTGTTTTTTCAAGGCAATCCTAATCAACACCCAATTTATCGAGATGTAAGTCAGTCAATTGCCCCTGCGGGGATCGAATATTATTTGCCTTTATTTTATAAAGAAACTAGTACTTTTTTTGATTATATTAATGATGATGCAGTTTTAATATTTGATGAGGAAGTTTTCAAATCTGCAGAATTATTTATGGAAGATATTATTTCAAGATATCAACAGGAATCACAGAATAACGAAAGACTAATTTTGTCACCAGATAAAGTTTTTTTAGATATAGATGATTTAAATAATATTTCAAAAGAATTTACCCAAATTCATATAAGTAACTTAAAAATGAATTCCGATATAGACTTTATTGAGTATGATTCAAGTATGCCTATTAGTATTCCAATAGATGCGCGATCAAAAAATCCTATTAAATTATTTAATCGTTTTTTAAATGAATTTAAAGGCCGTGTTCTAATTGCTGCGGAGACAAAGGGAAGGCTTGAAATTATTACTGAATTATTTAAAGGGGGAGAGAAACCATCAATAATTAAAGACTGGAATAGTTTTTTAGAGGGAGAGATTCAATTTGGTATAACGGTTATGCCAATTGAAAATGGTTTGATTATCAATAAATCAAATATTGCTGTTGTAACTGAGGCGCAATTATTTGGTGAACGAGTAATGCAAAGACGTTTGCATAAACGCCAAAAAATAGATACTGATACCATAGTTCGTAATTTGACTGAATTGAGAATAGGCTCACCGGTTGTACATGAAGAGCATGGTGTCGGTCGTTATTGTGGTTTGATTAATATTGAAATAGGAGAAATTCTGGGCGAATTTATTCATCTTGAGTATGCTGATAATGATAAATTATATGTTCCAGTTTCAGCACTTGATTTGATATCCCGATATACGGGGGTTGATCCCGAAAATGCCCCACTTCATAGATTAGGAAGCGGTCAGTGGCAAAAAGCAAAACGAAAGGCTGCTGAAAAAGTTTATGACGTTGCTGTCGAATTATTAGAATTACATGCTCTTCGTGCGGCAAAAAATAGAGAACCATATACTTTTAATCAAGATGAATATTATTCTTTTATACAGAGTTTTCCATTCGAGGAAACTCTCGGACAACAAGAAACAATTAATTCAATGATTGATGATCTACTTGGCGATCAACCTATGGATAGACTTGTTTGTGGTGACGCTGGTTTTGGTAAGACTGAGGTTGCAATGCGAGCAGCTTTCATTGCGGTTCAGAATGGAAAGCAAGTTGGATTATTAGTCCCTACAACTCTTTTAGCGCAACAACATTATCAGAATTTTATTGATCGTTTCACTGATTGGCCAGTACAGATCGAATTATTATCCCGATTTCGAACAAAAAAAGAACAAGAATTTGTCTTATCAGCGATGAAAAACGGAACAGCTGATATTGTAATAGGAACACATAAGTTATTGCAGGACGATATAGTTTTTAAAAATCTTGGCTTAATTATTATAGATGAAGAACACAGATATGGAGTACGTCAAAAAGAGAAATTTAAATCACTGCGTTCCGAAATTGACGTTTTGACGCTAACAGCAACACCAATACCTAGAACATTAAATATGGCTCTTTCCGATTTACGAGAACTTTCTGTTATTACAACGCCACCGTCACGACGACTTGCTGTTAAAACATTTGTAAGCGAAAAGAATGATCATTTACTAAAAGAGGCGATGTTGCGCGAAATAAAACGTGGCGGCCAAGTTTTTTATTTACACAATAATATTAAAACAATTAATGAAACTGCAAAAAAAATAAGCAGATTTTTCCCTGAAGTTCGTGTGCAATGTGCCCATGGAAAAATGCCAGAGAAACAACTTGAATCGGTTATGTTAGATTTTTATCATCGTCGTTTTAACGTATTAGTTTGTACAACCATTATTGAAACAGGAATTGATATCCCAACTGCAAATACTATTATAATTGATCGTGCAGACAAATTTGGTCTTGCACAGCTTTATCAACTGAGAGGCAGAGTGGGACGTTCTCACCACCGTGCTTATGCGTACTTAATAGTGCCAGAGCAAAAGGCAATGACAGCGGATGCGGTAAAAAGACTTAAGGCAATTGAAGCATTAGAAGAACTAGGTATCGGATTTACACTCGCAACACATGATCTTGAAATAAGAGGTGCAGGAGAAATTCTTGGCGAGGGCCAAAGCGGGCATATTCAAGAGATTGGTTTTAGTTTATATATGCAATTACTTGATAGGGCAGTGCAATCTATGAAAGATAATAATATTATAGATTTGGATATACCTATTAATAAAAAGACTGAAATAGATTTGCATGTTCCAGCATTAATACCAGAGATTTTTTTGCCAGACGTACATATGCGTTTAATTATGTATAAGCGTATAGCGAGCGTGAACTGCAAATCTGAATTGGATGATATAAAGGAAGAAATGGTTGACCGCTTTGGTGTTCTACCTGAACCAGTCCATAATTTATTCAACATTACAAAATTAAAACAAAAGGCATGTTTATTGGGCATTAGAAAGATTGATCTCGGGAAAAAAGGAGGCCGCATTTTTTTTAGGGAAGATTCAAATATTAATGTGACCCGTATTTTAGAATTTATAGAATCAGACCCAGAAAATTATAAACTTGATGGTCAAGATAAACTCAGAATTATCAAAGAATTAACTGAAAAAGAGTCTAGAATAGAATTTTTGGAATATTTTCTTGATGAAATATTGTTAAAAGAGGCGGCATAATATAAATATGAAGAAAATTAAATACGCTTTTGTAGTATTATTTTTTCTTAAATCGCTTACTGCTTTTGCTGAGTCATGGTACCAAGTGGAAGTTATTATTTTTGATAGAATTAATCCAGATCTTAGCGAGGAAAGATGGGGTGACGAAGAGCCTGTAATTCGCCCTGATATGACTGAGTTATACCCTAACTATAAAATGAATACAGATCAAAGATTGATTCCTTATATGATTATGGGTAAAAAAAATAATCGTATGGATGGTGTTTATCGAGTTTTAAAATTATCAAGTGAGTATAGACCTCTAACCCATTTATCATGGCAACAACCTGCTACAAAACGTCGTCAATCTCGACATGTCCATATTGTGGAAAACGAAAGAAAAAAAGAATTATCAGAGAGAAGTGAGCAAGAATCAATTATCGAGCCTGAATTTATAGAGGATTTTATGAAAAACAAAAAGATAATTGATGGTTCAATTAGAATAAGAAGTAACTTTTACTTACATGTTGATCTTGATCTTTATTATTTTAAAAATTTACCTAGTGATAATTTAACATATGAGAAGGAAGATGAATTTTCTAACAAAAATCTTGCAAAGTTAATTGTTAGACTTAAAGAATCTAGGAAAATTAAATTAAATGAAATACATTATTTTGATAATCCAATGTACGGTGTAATTCTGCAAGTTAGTCGTTTGGAAGAATCTTAATAAGGATTTTTCACTACCTCGTAGATTAATTGTTTTATATCTTTAAGTCCGTTCTTTAGATTTTTTTCAATTATATCCATAGTGATAGTTTCGGAGTCCTTCCCGGCTGCCCAGTTTACGACTAAACCACAACATGCATAATCTACCTCAAGTTCTTTCGCAAGAGCTGCTTCTGGCATCCCGGTCATACCAACAACGTTACAACCATCTTTTTCGAGCTTCGAAATTTCCGCAGCTGTTTCTAATCTAGGTCCTTGCGTTACCCCATAAACACCCTTTTTATGAATTTTGAGTTTGATTACGCGGGCAGCTTCTATTAATTGATTTCTTAAAGTTTCAGAATATGGCATCGTGAAATCAATATGTTTTACATTTTCTAGTTCTTCTTCATAAAAAGTGTTTCCTCTGCCATACGTATAGTCAATTACTTGATTAGGCACAATAATACTATTTGGATTCATTAATTTCGTTATCCCGCCAACAGAATTGACACTAATTATTTTTTTTACACCTATTTTCTTTAATGCCCATATATTCGCCCGATAATTTATTTTGTGAGGAGGTATCGTATGGGAATCTCCGTGGCGAGGTAAAAAAACAATATTGGTCTTATTTAATTCACCGGTTATTATTGATGCTGGCGATTTACTCCAGGGAGTGTCAACAATGATTTTATCTGTAACTTTAAGTTCCGGTAATTGGCTTAACCCGCTACCCCCAATAATTGCAATGGTCATGATTTTCTAACCGCATAAATACCCGCAGCATTTCTATGATATTCGCAATAATCCATTCCATATCCAAATACATATACATTAGGAACACTTACACCTACAAAGTCTATATTTTGGTTAAATTCTTTATTACCTAAAACTTTCTGAACAAGAACAGCAGTAAGAACGTTCTTTGCTCCATTTGAGTAGCAATATTTAATAATCTCAGACAATGTAACGCCTTCATCTAAAATATCATCAACAAGCAGTATTGTTCTTCCTATTAGGGACTTATCAGGTTTTTTTAGCCAAGTTAATTTACCACCATGAACACCCCCTGCGTAGCGGGTTGCATGAGCATAATCAATTTGTAGCGGAAAATTCAATTTCGGAATTAATTGCCCCGCCATGATTAATCCACCAATCATTATCGGAATTATTATAGGGTTAGTTTTTTCAAGTTCACTTGTTATAGCTACACTAATATCGTCAATAACCTCGTTTATTTCTGAGGTAGTGTACAAAAGTTCTGCTTCTTTCAAAACTTTCTGACATTCTTTAATGGATTCTTTTTGGTCAGCCATGTTTTATTCTTTTCGACGATTACTTTTTTTGTCAATTGATCTAAATTAGATATGTCTAATTAGTTAAGTAGCCATAATTTAGTTTTTTTAAAATATAAGTGATTTTAAATTATTAATCATAACTATTAACCACTTAAATGAGTATAATAGTATCTCTTTGTTTTATATAATAATATTAACAAGTTGTTATTTTAGTTAGTTTTTTCTGTCAAAAATAATTATATATTTTTCAATGTCTTATATATAGTATTATGTATTTTGATAAAACTGCATTTTCTGGGAAAACAAAGCATATTTAAGGGCTTTTTGTAAAATGCAATAGATGGTCGGTTTTGGTAATATCCGTGCCTCTTTTGTTGCCAGTTAATGTAAAATTGAGAGATTCGATATTAAATATTTTATCTTACTAATAAAAATTAAAGTAATTTGAGGAAGACTATGTTTAGTAATAGTATAAAAGTGGAAGGTTTTGATGATGAATTATTTAATGCTATTGAAGGTGAGAGGCGTCGTCAAGAAGAGCATATTGAGTTAATTGCATCTGAGAATATGGCAAGTCCACGGGTTTTAGAATGTCAAGGTTCTGTTTTAACAAACAAATACGCTGAGGGGTATCCGGCTAAGCGTTATTATGGTGGGTGTGAATTTGTTGATGTTGCCGAACAACTTGCAATTGATAGAGCTATTGAATTGTTTGGCGCAGATTGGGCAAATGTTCAGTCACATTCTGGTTCCCAGGCAAACGGTGCTGTTTTTCATGCCCTATTAGAGCCAGGAGATACTATTATGGGCATGAGTTTGGCTCATGGCGGACACCTAACACATGGGGCTAGTGTTAATGTGTCGGGGCGTATATATAACGCAGTGCAATATGGTTTGAATGCTAAAACTGGTGAAATTGATTATGATGAGGCTGAAAAACTAGCTCTTAAAACTAAACCAAAATTAATTATCACTGGATTTTCTGCCTATTCGAGAGTACTGGATTGGCAACGATTCCGTGATATTGCTGACAGAGTTGGCGCGCTTATGCTATCGGATATCGCACATATCGCCGGACTTATTGCTGTTGATGAATATCCTAGCCCTATACAAATTGCTGATGTTACAACAACAACAACTCATAAAACTCTTCGTGGCCCTCGTTCAGGATTAATTATGGGAAAAGCTAACGAAGAAATACAAAAGAAAGTTAATTTTACTGTATTCCCATCATATCAAGGCGGACCCTTAATGCACATAATTGCAGCGAAAGCTGTTGCACTTAAAGAGGCAATGCAACCTGAGTTTAAGACCTATATTCAACAGGTTAAAAAAAATGCCAAAGTAATGGCAGAAACGTTTATAGACCGTGGTCTTAAAATAGTTTCTGGAGGCACAGATAACCATTTATTTCTTGTTGACATGGTTGATAAGGGCTTGACAGGAAAAGATGTTGATGCTGCATTAGGAGCAGCCAATATTACTGTTAATAAAAATGCAGTACCAAACGATCCTCAATCACCTTTTATAACTAGCGGTATTCGTATTGGAACGCCATCAATTACAACACGTGGTTTTGACGAGTCAGATGCAAAACAAGTAGCAAACTGGTGTTGCGATATTATGGATAATATGGGAGATGATTCTGTTATCAAACGTGTAAAAAGTGAAGTGCTTGAACTTTGTAAGAGTCGGCCCCTGTATGAGTTTAACCAAGATTTATAAAGTTTCATTTTTTTTGCTTAAGAGATTGCGTTTTAATCTCAGATTAGTTATCTAAAAATTAAAATAAGTGGGCTGAAATATGCGATGTCCTTTCTGCAGTCATCTTGATACGAAGGTTATTGATTCACGTGAGGTTGGTGAAGGAGATCAGATTCGCCGCAGACGTGAATGCATTTCTTGTAAAGGAAGATTTACAACCTACGAATCGGCGGAGCTCAATCTTCCTCGTATTATTAAGTCTGATAACCGACGTGAATCTTTTGATGAAGAAAAGCTGAGAGCAGGAATTTTACGAGCTGTCGAAAAATGTCCAGTTGAAATGGAACGGGTGGAAACTGCAATATCTAATATAAAAAATAATCTTCGTGCTGCTGGGGA
>CAJWIE010000004.1 GCA_913041115.1 uncultured Legionellales bacterium
TATTCTTAAAAACTTTTTCGCAGCATTTTGTTCTTGTAACCCAGCTGATTGTATTAGAAACACAAATGGTCCTGCGCTACCATCCATAATTGGAACTTCATCTGCGGTAAGATCAACATATACATTATCAACCCCAAAACCCGCAAAAGCCGACAATAAATGTTCAACAGTCGATATACGAACATTATCTTTAACCAACGTTGTTGATAAACTTGTATCTCCAACGTATTTTGGTTTGGCGGGGATTTCTGTAACAGGGTCAACGTCTACCCTACGAAATATAATACCGGTATTTGCCGGAGCAGGCCTTAAAGTTAGTAGTACCTTTTTCCCGGTATGCAAACCAACTCCAGTTGCCCGAATCACATTTTTTAATGTGCGCTGCCTGATCATTAATTTAGCTTAAATTTTAGTAAGTTCTTGTTATTTAAAGAACCATTCTATTAATTTAATTATGAACTGGCAAATTTTAATAAAATATAGATTTATGCGTCCAAAGCACCTCCTGCTGTTTTGAAAGTTCTTGTTGTGTATTGCGACATGGTTAATCAGCCTGTCTTCTCAAAAATGCTGGAATATCAAGAATATCCGTCTGAATTTGGGTATTTTCCGCAGCTGATTCATGACTGTCGCCTTCAATCTCAGTAGCCTTTATCTCTCCTTCCTGGGTACGCATAACAGTTGGGCGATCCAAATCTGTGTAATCAGGGATCAGACTACCAACCTCAGTTGCCACTAATTTAGGAGATTTAACCGCTTTTGCAGCATTCCCTAATCCAGTTGCAACAATTGTCACGCGTATGCTTTCTGTCATCTCAGGATCGGTACACGTCCCGACAATAGTAGTTGAATTATCTGCGGCAAAACCTCTAACTATAGATCCAACCTCTTCAAACTCATCAATTGTCATATCTTCACCGGCGGTAATATTCACCAATATACCTCTGGCTCCTGCTAGATTAACATCTTCCAGTAAGGGGCTATTAATCGCGCCTTCAGCTGCTTTTCTTGCACGATCTTCCCCTTCAGCTTTACCTGAACCTACCATTGCCATGCCCTTTTCACGCATAACAGTTCTTACATCGGCAAAATCAACATTGATTAGACCAGGGCGCGTTATTAATTCTGCAATACCTTGCACAGAACCTGATAACACATCATTTGCGGTACCAAATGCATTGGTCATTGTAATTTCGCCGCCAAGCACTTCCTTAAGCTTTTCATTAGGTATAGTTATGAGTGAATCAACAAATTCCTTTAATTCAGTTATACCTTCATCAGCAACGGCTGCTCGCTTTTCCCCTTCAAATTTGAAAGGTCTTGTTACAACCGCGACAGTCAATATATTCATCTCTTTTGCAACCTGAGCAACAACAGGTGCCGCGCCTGTACCAGTACCACCACCCATACCAGCAGCAATAAACAACATATCTGCTCCATCGAGTACCGCCATGATGCTATCACGATCCTCTAGGGCTGCTTGGCGTCCAACTTCAGGATCAGAACCTGCCCCCAAACCTTTCGTTATACCGCAACCTAATTGTAAAACAGGTTCCACACCCGAAGTTTTGAGTGCTTGAGCATCTGTATTGGCACAAATAAATTCAACACCTTCGATATTGCTCCCCAACATATGCATTACCGCATTACCACCACCACCACCAACGCCTATTACTTTAATAATTGCTGGTTGATTAGTCGCATTTACTAATTCGAATGGCATAATTTTATCCTCCTAAATTACGATGAATTTATAAATCTAAAAATGACCCTGATACCAACTTTTCATTCTTCCCCAAATACCTCTAACTCCACTATTCACATCAATTCGTGTCATACTGTCCTGAGCCTGTTTTTGCCCATAAAGTAATAAACCAACACCCGTTGCGTAAATTGGATTCTTAACATTTTCCGCAAGTCCGCTAACAAATTGCGGGAGCCCTAAACGCACAGGCATATGAAATATTTCCTCGGCCAGTTCAATAACTCCTTCCATTTTTGAACTGCCTCCCGTTAAAACAATTCCTGCGGCAATAAGATTCTCATAACCACTTCTTCGAAGTTCGGCTTGTATAAGAGTAAATAATTCTTCATACCTTGGTTGCACAACTTCCGCTAGTATTTGGCGAGCTAAACGACGCGGAGGTCTGTCACCTACACCTGGAACTTCTATTGTATCTTCATGATTTGTAAGTTGTGTGAGTGCACACGCGTATTGAATTTTAATATCTTCGGCATGTGGTATCGGAGTTCTCAAGGCAATAGCAATATCATTAGTAACTTGGTCCCCAGCGATTGGGATAACAGCTGTATGATGTATCTCACCATCATTAAAAATAGCGATGTCTGTAGTGCCGCCGCCAATATCAACCATACAAATACCAAGCTCTTTTTCATCATCGGTCAATACAGATTGGCTTGATGCTACCTGCTCTAAAACGACTTCATCAACTTCTAACCCACATCTTCGAACACATTTTGTAATATTTTGTGCCGCACTAACCGCGCCTGTCACTAGGTGAACCTTTGCTTCAAGCCGAACACCTGTCATACCTATCGGGAATCTTATTCCATCTTGACTATCTATGATGAATTCCTGAGGTATTACATGGATAGTTTTCTGATCGGCTGGTATTGCCACTGCCTTTCCCGCTTCAATAACACGGTCTATATCAGCCTGTGAAACCTCATTATCCCTTATTGCAACAATGCCATGTGAATTCAAACTCTGTATATGGCTACCAGCAATTCCCGTCCAAACGGAATGAATCTCGCAACCGGACATTAATTCAGCCTCTTCGATTGCACGCTGTATAGCTAGTGTTGTAGATTCGATATCAACCACTACACCTCTTCTTAAACCTCTAGATTGATGTGACCCAAGACCAATTATTTCAATTACATTATCATTTGAAATCTCTCCAACAATGGCAACTATTTTCGATGTTCCTATATCAAGACCGACTATAAGATCTTTATCTAATTTTTTTATCATAAGTTTCCATCCAATATCAATTTGAAGAAATATTAAGATTATCTTGCCAAAGAACCGAAAGTCCATTTGAATAACGTAAATCGACTGCCTTAATTTTTTTGATGCGATCTGGCATTAATGTAGGTATAAATTTTAGAAATCGATCAAGTCGATCGTCGAAGGAATATCTACCTATTACAATCCTGACACCATTTTCTAAATCGAAAGACCATGCGCGTCTATCATTTAAAGTAACCGAAGATACATCCAGTCGAAATGGCAATGATTGTAATTTTTCCCGTATTACTCTATACCGACTGAGTAACTTTACCTCAGAATTAGCCGGCCCAAATAACAACGGTAAATCATTTGGTATAGTTGCCCCATCTGGAGAGAAAAATTCCCCTAATTGATTTAATAAACCTAAATCCCCCCAACGAGCTGAAGGGATTTGCTCATAAACAACGACCTTTAATGAATCTGGCCAAACTCTTTTTACGGTTACTTCTTTTACCCAGGGCATATTTAGTAAGGCTAGCCTTACTTCATCAACATTTAGATTAAAAAAACCACCTTGAATATTATTTACAACATTCTTTTTTAATTCGGTTTGTGAAAGACGATTAAAACTACGAGCAAATCCCTCTTCAACTTTTACATGTTTAATTGGTAAGGTATTTGGATCTAACAAATATTTTCCGCCATATAAAGATATAGCAATAAAAATAATAATAAAAAAGCCTCCAAAAAGTTTCGAAAAGTCAGATCGGCCCGATATTTCTGTGTCAAAATTTGATTCTTTTGAATTTATTACCATACTTATTCCTGAAAACTCGTCGCTAATATCTGTGTTACTAACTGCCCAAAAGATATCCCCGCTTTTTCTGCAGACATCGGCACAAGGCTATGGCTTGTCATCCCCGGGATTGTATTTACTTCGATTAGCCATTCTTGTCTGTTTGAATCGATCATCAAATCAACGCGACTCCAACCGCTAACACCTAGCAATTTACACGCTTTTTTTGATACCTCTCCAATTGTTGACTCGAAAACTTTATCTAAATCACATGGGCAGATATATTTTGTATCATTATCATTATATTTTGCTTCGTAATCGTAGAATTCTCTTTTGGTCTCTAGCTTAATCATTGGTAAAACCATCTCTTCCAATATAGGTACAGTATACTCACCCCCCTCAATCCAGCTTTCTGCCATAACTCGATCATCAAATTGACTTGCATTCACCCATGCCGAAAATAAATTTTCTTTATGTTCAACTTTGGCTGCCCCAAAACTTGAACCTTCTCTAACGGGCTTAACCATAATTGGTAAACCGACCTGCTCGACTACATTATCCCAATTACTATTTTTATTTATCTCAATAGCATTCGGTGTTGCTAAACCCTCGTCACGCCAAATAGATTTGCTTTTAATTTTATCCATAGCTAATGCAGAACTTGAAGCATCGCTACCTGTGTAAGGTAGACCAATTGAGTCCAGTTCCTTCTGAATTGTTCCGTCCTCACCACCCCTGCCATGTAATGCTAGAAATACACGATCGAAATTATTATTTATTAATTGTTCAAATGAATCTTTTTGATAATCAATAATATGTGAGTCAATACCAACCTCAAGTAACGCGGAATGTACCGCTCTTCCGCTTTCCAATGAAATTTCTCTTTCTGCTGATTCCCCACCCATTACCACAGCAACTTTTCCAAATTCTGATGCTTGGTACTCAGGCAATTGCATTATTAACCTCCCTATCGCCTTCACCAATAATTCGTACCTCGGGAATTAATTTAATAGCATATTTTTTGTATACACTTTTCTGAATAAATTCTATTAATTGCTCTATATCTAATGATGTGGCATTACCAGTGTTAATAATAAAATTACTATGTTTTTCTGAAACAATAGCGCCGCCCACTCTTTTGCCTTTGAGCCCACATTTGTCAATTAATTCTGCAGCATATTTTTTCGGAGGATTTCTAAAAACTGATCCACAACTTAACTTACCAAGAGGCTGTTCGTCTGCGCGTTTCCCCAACATTTTTTTTATACGCCCACTAACAATAGAACTTGTTGAAATTTCTAATCCCATTTTACACGCAATAAACCATTCATTTTTCGGTATAGAGACACTCCGATAACTTATATCAAATTTATCTTTCCCAAAAATCTTACGTATACCTTCACGATTTATTGTCTCAACTTCTTTTACGTAAGACCAAATTTCACCACCATAAGCGCCGGCATTCATCGCGAGTGCTCCGCCAATTGTTCCGGGTATCCCAGCTAAGAATTCAATTCCTTCTAGGCCAGATCTTGCTGAAAAGTTTGCTGCTTTAGCACAGGAAACTCCGGCACCTATAAAAATTTCTGTTTCAGTTAGATTCTTTAATTCATTAAATAGACCTGATGTAGATATAACGACCCCATGGATTCCTCCATCGCGTACTAATAAATTACTACCCAAACCAACCCAAGTTATTGGAATGCTATCCGGTAATTTGGAAATAAATTTCGTTAAATCATTTAGATCAGATGCAATATAATAATAATCGGCGTTGCCCCCGGTTTTCCAAGAAGTATGACGTGACATAGGTTCTTCTTTTCGCAATTCCCCTTGTAGATCTATCATGTTTATATCATTGAACATTATATTATTTAAAATTACCTGTTTAGATTTCGTTTCCTTTTCTGTAATTAACAAATTAATTTCCTTTAATGAATAGCTTCTGAATAATTCTCATAAAGTTGTAATGACAAAGAGCCAATATCGCCCGCACCAAGCGTTAAAAGCAAATCATTTTCTTTTACAACATCAGGAAGTATTTCAAAAACTGATTCCTTATGCTCCAAAAATATGGGGTCAACTTTTCCCCTCGATCTAATTGCTCTACATAATGAACGGCCGTCAGAACCGGGAATAGGCTCTTCACCTGCCGGATACACATCAAAAACTATTAATCTATCCGTTTGTGAAAGAATATCGCTGAAATCTTCAAATAAATCGCGCATGCGTGTGAAACGGTGTGGTTGATATATAACTATTAAACGCTGAGCTGGCCAACCCGATCTTATAGCCTCAAAAGTAGACCTTATCTCCGTAGGATGGTGTGCATAATCATCTATCAATGTTAGATTAATATTATTTATCTTTATTTCTCCTCGCACATGAAAACGACGAGATATACCTTGAAAATTACATAAAGCCTTAATGATATTTTTATCACTTACGCCTAGTTCATGAGCGATTGCAATTGATGCTAAAGCATTTAGTACGTTATGTTTGCCGGGAAGATTCAATTCTATTTCTAACCAATCTTTTTTTTCTCTACAAGATACTTTAAACCATGTTTTTGTTGCTTCTTGATTTATAATTTGAGCATTGTAATCAGCCTCAAAATCAACTCCGTATGTAACCACTGGTTTAGTAACTTCGTGTAACACCTTTCTAACACCTTCGTCATCAACACATAAAACTGCTAATCCGTAGAATGGCAATTGATGCAAAAATTCGACAAAATTATGTCTTAAAAATGAGAAATCGCCAGAGTAATTTTCAAGATGATCCGCATCTATATTTGTTATAACCGCGATAATAGGATGGAGGTGTAAAAATGATGCATCGCTCTCATCAGCTTCAGCAATAATATATTTTCCTTTACCAAGGTGCGCATGAGATCCGGAGCTATTTAATAAACCGCCAATAACATAAGTTGGATCAAATCCCTCTTCCGCTAATACGCTTGTAACCAAACTGGTTGTTGTTGTTTTGCCATGTGTCCCTGCAATAGCAATACCCTGACTAAACCGCATGAGTTCTGCTAACATTTCAGCACGACGAACAACGGGTATTCTATTTTTTCTCGCGGAAACTAATTCTTCATTATCATCTTTGATTGCACTCGTATGCACAACAACATCAGCATTAGTTATATTTTTGACGTCATGTCCAATTGAAACTTTTATATCCAATGATTCTAATCTTTTTGTTATTGAAGTCTCTTTAATGTCAGAACCGCTAATCTCATAACCCAAAGTTTTTAAAACTTCCGCTATTCCTCCCATACCGGCACCGCCAATACCAATAAAATGTATGTGTTTAACTCTACCCATTATATGAGGAGAAAGGTGTGATTCCATTTCACGCATAAGATGCCTCCACACATAATTTAGCAACATTATTAGTTGCATCTGACTTAGATAGTTTTCTTGCTTTTATTGCCATTTGTATTAGTAATTCGGGAGTATTAAAGAAATCTAATAAAATCTGTTTTAGTCGATTGGTATTTAATTGATCCTCCTTAACAAGAACTGCTGCTCCATTATGTACAAGATATTCTGCATTTTTTACTTGGTGATTATCGACCGCAAAAGGAAAAGGAATAAGTACAGAAGCAATTCCACAGGCTGCTAGTTCTGAAATGGTCGAAGCCCCTGCTCGACAAATTACAATATCTGCCCACATATATGCGCTAACTATATCTTCAATAAAAGGAAAAACTTCTGCGGGTATATTATAGTTTCTATATGTTTTTTGAGTATTTGAAAAATGTTTTTCACCGCACTGATGCTTTACCTTTACAATGCAATTGTCATTAAAATTACATAGTGTTTCGGGTACTATTTTATTAAGTTTTTCTGCGCCCTGACTCCCGCCAAGCACAAGTATTTTTAATAATTTAGGCTTGCGATTTACATATCTCTGTTCTGGTTTAGAAATATTGTGAATATCCTCCCTCGTAGGATTACCCGTCATAATAACTTTGCTTGATTTCTTAAAAACCTTGGGAAATGCTGTCATTATTGAAGAAGCAAATGGAGCTAATAGTCTGTTAGTTAAACCTGCTATTGCATTTTGCTCATGTATAAGAAGGGGGATACGCATTAACCACGCAGCAATTCCACCAGGCCCGCTTGCAAAACCCCCCATGCCCAAAACAACTACCGGACGTATCTTAATCATTATCATTATTGCTTGAAATAATGAAACTATAAGCAAAAAAGGCGCTAATAATATGCGTAAAAAACCCTTGCCTCTAATTGCAACTATACTAATTTTAAGTAATGGATAACCATAATTTGGAACAATCTTTTTTTCTAAACCATGATCAGTTCCTAGCCAAAATAATTTAAACCCTTTGAGTTTTAAATTCTCAGCAACAGCTAATGCTGGATAGACGTGTCCGCCTGTTCCGCCTGCCATAATAAGGATATTTCTATGTTGCATAGGCAGATACCGATCCTTTATTAACAGTTCTTATATTCTGTCTATTTTCGTATTCAACTCGTAAAAGTACACCAAATAAAATACAGTAAACAATCATGCTATTACCGCCGTAACTGATAAACGGTAGAGTTAGTCCTTTAGTTGGTAATACTCCCATATTTACACCAATGTTTATGTATGCCTGAAGACCTATAATTAACCCAATACCATAGGCTAAATAAGCTGAAAAATATTTTTCAATACTTTCCGCAACTCTACCAATCATAAATGCACGCCAAACAATAAAAAAAAACAATAAAATAATTGAAACAGTTCCTATAAGACCAAGCTCTTCAGCTATAACTGAAAAAATAAAATCTGTATGTTGTTCTGGTAGATAAAAAAGTTTTTGTACACCGCTTCCTAGGCCGACACCAACCCAGTCGCCGCGACCAAAAGCTGTTAATGCTTGCAGTAATTGATAACCAGTGTCAAAAGGATCCTGCTCTGGATTTCGGAAACTCATTAAACGTTGCATACGATATGGAGAAAGGATAATAAGACAACCTAATGCGCCAACGAAAGCTGGAAGCCAAATAAAGAATCTCCCTAATGGAGCACCAGCTAGAAATAACATCCCAATTGCTGTAGCACATAGTACAGCGCATGATCCGTAGTCAGGTTGTTTTAGTAGTAATATAGAAATAATCGCAACAATAAATACTGGCTTAAGAAAACCAATCAAATCAGACCGAACTGACTCACGATGATGAACAAGATACCCTGCTAAATAAGTAATAAAAAAGAATTTTACTAATTCTGCTGCCTGAAAAGATTTAGGACCCAATTGAATCCAGCGCATACTGCCATTCACTTCTTTACCAATACCAGGAATCAATGTGAGTGTTAATAATGTAATCGCCACTATTAACAATACTCTGCTTAGAGTTTGTAGATGCAAAATTGGTATTTTTAAAAAAAGCACTACTAGAAACAAACCCAAGATAATCGACTGTCCCTGATTCCAAAAATAGTATAATGGGTCAGAAAAATATTTATCAGCATGTGAAATTGTTGCCGAAGCAACCATAACCGAACCAATCAAAATTATTAAGAATAAGCTACATACTAACCAAAAATCATAGCCGGCTATTAATGGTAGTCTGCTATCTTGCGATGATAATGTCGCCTGCTGTCTGCGTTGCTCAGACATTGTTTGATAATGCATTTACTGCCGAAATAAACGCATCCCCACGCTGTTGGTAATTCACATACATATCGAGACTGGAACAAGCCGGAGCAAGTAATACTAAATCGCCAGAATCTGCAATTTTGCTTGCTCCTTTTACTGCATCATCCATATTTTTAACGAATTCTTTTTCAACATTTGAGCCAATAACATCCGCTAACTTATTTGCATCAACACCAAGCAAAAAAACTTTTTTTACATATTTTTTAATTGCTGAATGAAGGTCGGATAAATCTGCCTCTTTGCTATCTCCTCCTGCAATAAGAATTATATTACCAAGTGTAGAAAGACCTTTGATTGAGGCTATACATGCCTCAACATTTGTTGCTTTTGAGTCGTTGTACCAACTAATGTTATTAATTTTTCCTACTAATTGGCAACGATGTTCAAGACCGGTAAATTCTTTTAGAACATCAGACATTGCGCTTCTCGGGACGTTAACTGTTTCCGCCAATGCCATAGCTGCTAATGCATTACTAATATTATGTTCACCTTTTATTTTCAGTTGATTTCGATTGATAATCTTTTCGCTTCCGTGGCTTAACCAAACTTCATTACCATAATTTGTTAATCCATAATTTCCTTCTTCAGGAACCCCAAGAGTGAAATAAATAATTTCCCGATTAGTATTAATAACGGAATGAAAATATTTTTCGTCCTTGTTAACTACCATCATGCCTTGTCCTAAATAAATTCTTTTCTTGGCATCTACGTAATCGTGAAAACTTGAGTAACGATCCATATGATCTGGTGATATATTTAGCACCACACTTGCGTGGGCATTTAATGAGAAAGTTGTTTCTAGTTGAAAACTTGATAATTCGAGTACATATAAGTCGGGGGCAGTATCCTCTAATAAATCAAGAACAGGAACACCGATATTCCCACCAACATGTGTTTTTAAACCAGCTGCACGTGTCATCTCTGCAATCATTGTCGTAACTGTACTTTTACCGTTTGAGCCAGATACAGCAATTATCGGTGCTTGTGCTTTTTGGCAAAATAATTCTATGTCACCAAACACTGGTATGTTATGTTCAATTGATAATTTAATACTTTTGTTATCTAGTGAAACTCCCGGGCTTAGAATTATCTGGTCTGATGCAAGCAAAGCTTCTTCATTAATCTGACCAAAATATGTTGGAACTGATCCAAACTCCTCCTTCAATTTTGAAAGCTCAGGCGGTGTTTCGCGGCTATCTGTGATTGCTACATTTAAACCTTGATTAAACAGATAGCGAAAACAGGATAATCCTGTTTTACCAAGACCAACAACAATCGCATCATAGTGCAATTCAATATTGTTTACTGTTGACATTTTCTTCTCAACACAAAGCAACTGTTATCCTCAACGTATTTTCAAACTTGCAAGACCAACCAAAATTAAAATAACGGTAATAATCCAGAATCGAACTATTACTCGGGGTTCTGGCCAACCCTTAAGCTCATAATGATGATGCAAGGGGGCCATTTTAAAAATTCTTTTGCCTGTTAATTTGTATGAGGAAACTTGTAATATGACCGAAAGTGTTTCAATAACGAAAACACCACCCATAATAAATAATACAAGTTCCTGTCGGGTCACAACTGCAACAATTCCCAGCGCAGCCCCTAACGATAAGGCGCCTATATCGCCCATAAAAACCTGGGCTGGATACGTGTTAAACCAAAGAAATCCCAAACCAGAACCGACCATCGCACCACAAAACACAGCAACTTCACCAACACCAGGAATATAAGGGATACCAAGATAACCGGAAAAACTTATGTGTCCTGACAAATAAGCAAAAACTGCAAGTCCGCCAGCTACCATTACTGTTGGTAAAATTGCTAATCCATCAAGCCCATCAGTTAAATTAACAGCATTACTGGAACCAACAATTACAAAATAAGCAAGTACTACATATAGCCAGTTCATATCAAAAACATAGTCTTTAAAAAATGGAACTAGCAATTGTGTTTCAACAGGCAAAGTAGCAGATTGATAAAGATAGATTGCTGCCCCCAAAGCAACAATTGATTGGGCAATATATTTGTGCGAAGCAGATAATCCTTTTGGATTATTGTGAATTACCTTTCTATAATCATCAATTAATCCAATAATCCCAAATAGAAATGTAACTGTGAGAACAACTAATATATAACGATTACTAATATCCCCCCAGCAAAGTGTGCTAAAAATAATAGATAACAAAATTAATGAACCGCCCATCGTAGGAGTACCAATCTTAGTCAAATGAGCTTCCGGTCCATCATCTCGTATACTCTGTGCGATTTTTTTATTTGTTAAATGATTTATCAAATATGGGCCTAAAATAAAAGAGATAAACAAAGAAGTTAAAACGCTTAATATTGTTCTTAATGTTAAATACTTGAAAACGGCAAACCCACTTTCGAACTGAGTAAGATATTCTGTTAACCAAATTAACATTATCTCCTATTCTCCATAAGAAAATTAACAACACGTTCCATCTGCATCGAGCGTGAACCCTTAACTAAAACGGTGCTGTTTTTATCTAAAATTTTTATTAGTGACTTTCCAAGATCGTCATAATTTTCAAAATGGAAAGCGCCTTTGCCAAAATTATTCGAAGCATTTATGCTTAATTCACCAATCGTAAATAATCCGTTCACATTTCTTTTTTTTGCTAACATACCTACTTCTTTATGAAATCTTTTTGCTTTATCGCCTAACTCTCCCATATCACCCAAGACAATATAACGTGATCCATTAAAACTGCATAATGTCTTAATGGCGGCATCGAGTGATGCTGGATTGGCGTTGTATGTATCATCAATAATCCTCACTTGTTTTTTCCCTGTTTTTATTTCTAGTCTTCCATTGATTGACTGTATATTTTCAAGCCCATTTTTTATTGACCTCAAAGATATATCTAAACTTATACAACATGCTGCAGCTGCTAAAGCATTCATTACATTATGCTCACCAAAAATAGGTAAACAAATTTCAACTGAATCGTTTTCAGTAACTAGCGTAAATTTAATTGATAAATCATTTACAGATGATTTAATTTTTTTTGCTCTAACATCGGCATTTTTCGATTTGATACCAAATGTAACTTGATTAATTTCTTTACAGCTATTTTTCCAAAAATCAGCATATATATCATCTGCATTTATTATTGCAGTACCTGAAGATTGTAATCCTAAATATATTTCTGCTTTAGCTTTTGCAACACTTTCAATATTTTTAAACCCTTCTAAATGAGCAGGAGCACATTGTGTGATTACTGCAACGTTTGGTAAGGATATTTTACTTAACCACTCGATCTCCCCTGAATTATTTGCCCCCATTTCGACAACCGCATAGTTATGATTCTTGTTAAGCCCAAATAATGTTTTTGGGACACCAATATCATTATTTAAATTGCCTGGAGTAGCATGTACACTTGAAACGGTTGATAAAATGTTAGTTACCATTTCCTTTACGGTGGTTTTCCCATTACTACCAGTTATTGCAATTAAGGGGATTGTTATTTTTTCACGCCAAGATTTTGCTAACAATCCCATTGCCTTACGTGTATTTTTTACCTTAATAAAAGATTTGGTATTGGATATTTCATGATCAACTATTAATGAGGATGCTCCTTTTTTTTCAGCAACCGAAATATATTTATGCCCATCAAAATTTTCCCCTTTCAGGGCAATAAACAAATTTCCTTTCTCAATAGTTCGGCTATCGGTACTGCACCCAGAAAAAATAACGTCTTCCCCGTTTAAAGATGCTCCAATTGTTTTAGCTGCTTCAGAAAGTAGCATACTGATCATGAATGCTCCTCTGTTAAGCGTTTAGCTAATTCACGATCGGAAAATGGGACTGTGATGGGGCCGAGCTGTTGTGTCATTTCGTGGCCCTTACCGGCAAGTAAAATCACATCCTTCTTTTTTGCTTCAAGAAAAGTACTAATGAGTGCATCAGAACGATCTTCTTTAATAATTATCCTTGACTTATTTTTAATTCCTTCGAGAATATTTTTAAAAATTTGATCAGGTGATTCATTACGTGGGTTATCGTTTGTCAGAATAATTTGATCGGATAGTGATTCAGCGATAGAACCCATTTGGGCACGTTTCCCAACATCTCGTCCTCCACCGCAACCGAAAATACAAAACAATTTTCCTTTACAGTAAGGCTTCAAACCAGTTAATGCTTTTTCAAGTGCGTCCGGTGTATGCGCATAATCAACAACAATTAACGGTTTATCTATTGAAGAGAAAACTTCCATTCTACCTGGAAGACCAGTAAAACCAGATAATATGGCAGTAACTTCTTCAATAGGTGCTCCAGAGATACACAAAACTGTGAAAGCCGCGAGAACATTTTCTACGTTAAATTCTCCGAGCAAATTCACCCTAATAGTTGCTTTACCCCAAGGGCTCCGAACTTTTATTATTTTCCCCGCAAAAGATTCAACTTCTATCTGCTCACAATAAATAAAAGAAATTTTTTCTCTTTTATAAAATTCAAGATTACTTTTCTTTACTGAATAAGCAAAAATATTTAAATCTGTTGGTAATTTTTCTACAAGCTTAACCCCGTATGAATCGCCAATATTAATAACAGCATTCTCAAGACCTGTTTTTTCGAATAATGAAAATTTGGCGCTAACGTAATCATCAATAGTTTTATGATAATCAAGATGATCTCTACTCAAATTTGTAAAAACCGCAGTATTAAACTCTGTGCCTTCCACTCTACCTTGATCTAGAGCATGAGAGGAAACTTCCATTGCAACAAAATTGACTTGATTTTCCCACAACGAAAACAATGAGTGTAATTTAACTGGGTCCGGTGTTGTTGTTTTACTAGTTTCTATCTGACCAAATAATCCGTGGCCAAGCGTTCCAATAAATGCACTATTTTTTTTAAGTCCGTGCATTGCGTATGCAATAAGATATGAGACCGTGGTTTTACCATTTGTCCCAGTGACACCAATGATTTTTATATTTTTTGATGGGTTACCATAAAATCGGCTGGTAATAAGACCTGCATTTTTACGTAATTCAGGAATCTTAAAAATTTCTTTTGAAATTGACTCTGAATTAAATATCTCTGCTTCGTCTATGGCAATAGCTGCTGCTCCTTCATTAATTGCATTATCGATATAATCGAGACCATTATGGTTTGTGCCACGATATGCTAAAAATAGATTCCCTGGCTCGACCTTCCTGCTGTCAATTGCAATACCAGTCACCTCAGTTGTAGAAACTACTTCAGCCAAACCCATTAAGATATGTTTTAAGGATTTTATATAATTTAGTTTCTCAACTGACATCATTATTTATATCCTTGAAAGCTTTTGTGTTCTATAGTGTCTGCAATTATTGGCGTATTAAAATTATTCAAGTTATCGGGTGGAATATTTAATATTCGTAAAGTACCTTCCATAACCTTTGCAAATACAGGTGCTGCCACTGCTCCACCAAAATGACCTATGTCTTTATTAGGCTCATCAATTGTCACAACTGTTACAAACCTTGGGTTACTAGCAGGAACAATACCCACAAATAATGAGCGATAACGATCATCAAAATATCCGCCTCGAGGATCATTTATATGTGCTGTTCCGGTTTTACCAATAACTCGATACCCTTTTATCCCCGCTTTGCTAGCAGTGCCCTGAGATGAGACTACTGTTTCTAGCATATCTCTAATTTGTCTTGCTATTTTCTTGGAGATAACTCTTTCGCCTTGAACAGAATCATCTGTTTTGAGAAAAGAGACAGGTAACTTAATACCGTCATTTGCTATTATCGAATAAACATGTGCTAGCTTTAAAGAGGTTACCTCAACACCATAACCAAAAGATAAAGTCGCCATATCATGTTTAGTCCAAGTATCAAATGACCTAAGTAATCCGGATCTTTCGCCAGGGAAACCGCTGCCTGTTGTTTGACCAAACTCAAATCTATTAAGAACGTCGTAAAAATATTCGGGTTTTAATGCTAACGCAATTTTAGTCGCGCCTACATTGCTTGATTTTGTAATAACAGTAGTGACATCTATAGATCCAAAATTATGATGATCAGAAATTGAATGATTGCCCACTTTAAATATACCTGGTGAAGTATCAATTACTGTTTGTGGTGTGAAAATTCCTGACTTCAAACCAGCGGCGATTGTAAAAACTTTCATTGTTGAGCCTGGTTCAAAAACATCAGTAACACTTCTATTGCGAGCTGCATTCTTTAACCAACTTCGATTATTTGGATTAAATGAGGGCTGTCCGACCATTGCTATTACTTCGCCAGTTTTCACATCAAGCATAACTAACGTACCACTAGTTGCCTGGTGATTTTTAACAGCAATAGCAAGTTCTCGATAAGCTAAAAACTGAATACGTTTATCAATACTAAGTTTAAGCTCTGTACCTGGTTCAGATGACTTAACATTTTCAATATCACGAACAATTCTTCCAAGACGATCTTTAAGTACGCGTTTTTTCCCCGATTTACCTCCCAAGATTTTGTTATAGGCCAGCTCAATCCCCTCTTGGCCTTCGTCATCAACATTAGTAACGCCAATAACATGTGCGGTTACTTCGGCTGCAGGATAATAACGTTTATATTCAGGTTGTGTTGAAACACCTTTGATCCCGAGCTTTTTTATTTCATCAACTAAAATTGGGTTTGCATGTCGTTTCAAGAAAACAAAATCACGCTTAATACGAGCTCTTAGGAACTTGCTAAGTTCCTGTTCTGACCTATTCAAAAGACTCGCCAATGGTTGTAAATTTTTTTCTTCTAGTAACTTTCTTGGTTCGGTCCAAATAGAATCTACTGGTGTGCTAATTGCTAATTGTTCGCCATTTCGATCCATAATTGCACCACGATGCGCCGATACATTGACTATTCCAATACCTGCTTCATCCCCTTTTTTACTATATTTACTAGATAGGAGTTGTAAATAGACTGCTCTTGATAATAGTGCAAACATAAAAATTAGAAATAAGCTAATTACAAACCAAGAGCGTGAGGAAACTTGACTATTCTCTTTTTGCGATTTCATTTAATTAATACCACTAAACCATGCATTGGCTCTTTCATATTTAATTTTGTTCTCGCATACTCTTCAATTCTGTCATTAACTGCCCAAGTTCCGTACTCGAGTTGCAATCGCCCCCACTGTTCATTTAATTCATCTTGCACTTTGAGTTGAGATTGCAGCTCCACAAAAAGATACCTAGCGTCATGACGTGAAACAATAACTTGCAATGCTGATAAAATTATTGCTGCGTAAAATCCAAAATATAATAAAAATTTCATTCTCAACAACGCTCGGCCACGCGTAACAGTGCGCTGCGTGCTCTTGGATTCTTGGATATTTCTTTTTCGCTTGGTCGAATTTTTTTACCGACCAATTTTAATTTTATGTCTTCATAATCCTGTAAAATTGGAAGCTCTGGTGGTTGCTCTTTAGGTTTAGATTGAGCACGTAAAAAACGTTTAACAATTCTATCCTCTAGCGAATGGAAGCTTATTGCTGCTAAACGCCCGCCTTTACACAGAACACCTGTCGCCTGTGGAAGTGCCTCTTTAATTTCATCAAGTTCATGATTAATAAAAATTCGAAAAGCTTGAAAAGTTTTAGTCGCAGGGTGTATATCGTATTTTTTGCTGGGTATTGTCTTATAAATTATTTCCGCAAGCCGTTTTGTGCTGTCAATCGGGGTGTTTTTTTTGAAACTAGTAATAGCCTTTGCAATTCTCCTAGATGCTCTTTCTTCCCCATATTTATAAATGACATCGGCTATTTCAGTTTCATTTGCTTTATTTAACCAATCAGCAACACTTTCTCCTTCAGTTGGATTCATCCGCATATCAAGTGGACCATCATGTCTAAAACTGAAACCACGTTCGTTATTATCAAGCTGCGGTGAAGAAACGCCTAAATCAAATAATACCCCTGAAACTTTCTCTTCAACTTCATGCTGCTTCACGTAGCTCATCAGCATCGTAAAAGAACCTTTGATGATTTCGAACCGCTCATCTTGTATAAGATCCATACCAGCAGACATAACAGCATCTGGGTCCTTGTCAAAAGCAAGTAGGCGCCCATTACAACCAAGTCTCTTAATAATTTCGCGACTATGGCCGCCTCTGCCAAAAGTACCATCAATATAAAAACCATCCGGGTGAATATTGAGTGCCTTGATAACTTCATCCAATAAAACGGGTTTATGTTCATAATGCAATTTTCTAATTCACCTGCAGTTAAAATATAAATTTATAATGACAACGAACGCAATGAATCAGAGGAGGAGGAGGTTGATTCATTGCCGATTGACTCTAACCAATCGTCTCGTTGTTTTTCCCACGATTTTTCATTCCAGATTTCAAATTTATTGCCCTGCCCTAAAATAACTGCTTGGCGAGCGAGCTCAGCATACCCACGTAATTCTTTAGGAATAAGAATTCGTCCTTGGGTATCGAGCTGACAGTCATTTGCATAACCTCGCATCATTTGTTTCGTTCTTCTGCTCTGTTTATCAAAATCCGAAAGGGCGGCTAACTTATCTTCGATCAACTCCCATTCAGGTAAAGGATATAACCAGAGAGAGCGATCAAGTGGGTTCAACGTTATGACTAAGTTATTTAGTGCTTGATCTAATATAAGTGAGCGATAACGACTAGGAATTGCTAATCGCCCCTTACTATCAATGCTAATTTTACTAAAGCCTCTAAACATAGAAATAATCCTCTTCACGTTGGTAAATTCCACTTTTACCCACATTACCCCACTTATGATGAACTATAGGGATTCCGAGCTATCTATGTCAAGAATTCATTGTATTTTTACCCTGAAAATATATCTTATTTTACAATAGGTTAACTGAGATAATTTGTATTTTGAGGTCTAAATTGACAAATAAAGCAGCAATAACATTATCTATTTCATGATGTTCCATTATCTACATAATAAATTACTTTAAGTTTAAATAATTTTTTTAAAAAACTAGGCATTTATAACGTACTGAAGAATTTCTACAACCTGTCCGGGAGTTTTTGCCCATGCTAATGCCGCTGCATCAACTTCCTTTAATGGGTGAATAATTTCCTCATCATGTAGAGTTATATAAGGTTTCCCAAGGGCTGCGCAACATCCTGCATCAAATGCTGCATTCCATTGTTTAAATTTATCCCCGAAACGTACAATAGCAACATCACACTTCTTAATTAATATTTTTGTTCTGATACTATTAATCTTTGATGATTTGTGATCGCGCCAAAAATTATTCTCCTCTACCCCTAGATGATCTCCTGCTGCATCACTCGATTCATGATCTGTTACAGCTGATGAATAGATTATTGGTAGACCCAATTTTTCAGTACCTTCCTTTATTTGTTCCCGCCAATCAGTATGAATTTCACCTGATAGATAGACATTCCAGTCCATTAATATTCCCCCTTAAAAAAATATTTATTTCCAAAATAAAAAAAAGAGTCAGCCGATAAGCCGGGTTCTGTCAAGGGCAATCATTCATCTTGAGTACGCGTCGCCACGCACTTCTAGCAACCTACCCAGAAACAGTGCGGGCTACACCATCGTTTCTCTATTTGGTCTTGCTCCCGGTGGGGTTTACCTAGCCACTGTTATTACTAACAGTACGGTGTGCTCTTACCACACCATTTCACCCTTACCTAAACTAAATTAGGCGGTATAATTTCTGTGGCACTTTCCATCGACTCACGCCGCCCAGATGTTATCTGGCACCTAGCCCTATGGAGCCCGGACTTTCCTCTACTGATTTAATAACCAGCAGCGATTGCCTAGCCGACTCTGTATGTTAGTTTATGATTATAAGCATTAGTTGCAAGCAAATTTTTTTATCAGCCTATTTTATCGTTTTCATGAACCAATTTATAAATCTCATTTTTTTTTCTTCCAGTAATTTTTGCAGTTAGTAAAACGCCATCTTTGGGGGATACTCTTTCTGTTAAAATTTTATTTATTCGTATTATTTCAGAATCTTTTACCAAATTACCTTTACTTCCTTCTAGAATCACTACGAATTCGCCTTTACTTTTTATTTTATTATTTTCAATTTTAAACTTAATATTTGATAAAGTATCACGCACTATCTGTTCATGCTTTTTAGTTAGTTCTCGAGCAATCGTAACACTCCTAGATTTTCCAAAGATAGAATTCATGTCGTTTATTAAATCTAAAATTCGATGTGGAGTCTCATAAAAAATTAATGTTTTTGATTCTAAAACTAGTTTTCTTAAGTATTTTCGTCGCGATACTGCCTTTGCTGACAAATAACCCTCAAAAATAAACTTACTACAAGATAAACCCGAGACTGTTAACGCAGCAATTGCTGCGGAAGCACCTGGAACCGGTATCACAGTGATATTAGCATCATGCGCAGCTGATACTAATTTATAACCAGGATCGCTAATTAACGGTGTACCTGCGTCTGATATGAGCGCAATTGATGTGCCGTCAATTAATTTTTCAATCAATTGACCGGTCAGTTTTTCTTCATTATGTTCATGATAGGCAATAATCTTATTATCAACACCAATATGATTTAATAACTTCCTACTGTGTCTTGTATCTTCGGCCGCTATTAATTCTACTTGCTTTAGAATATTAGCTGAACGCCTGGTAATATCACCTAAATTACCAATGGGAGTGGCAACAATGTAAAGATATCCCGTCAATTTGTTACTCCTAGTTTTTTTCAAAAATGGGTATCGATATTCATGGCTTAATGTTACACAATATACGCATGAGACTTTTAATAATTTTGCCACTTTTATTATCTTTTTTATCGGCTTGTGTCCCAACGACTACACGAGATGATGATACGCAAATTGGTGCTGAAATAAGGGAAATAGAGGAAAATGCGTTATTATTATTTGAGTCTGGCAGGTACTCGGAAGCTGCTACTGAATATCTTAATCTATCCAAAAAAAATAAGAAAAGATTTACTTTTTATATCGTAAAAGCGATTGATGCGTACGCTAAAGAAAAAAGGTATAACAAAGCCAGTGAAATAGTAAAAAATAACACTCCTGATAATCAAGACACAGAACTAAATAAAAGAATTGCAATACTTAATGCTTATGACCAACTTGAGTCTGGGAAACCTGGGGGGGCGCTAAGTTTACTTGGAGAATTATCCGAATATGAAGTACCGGAAAACTTCAAAATTGCCTACCATGAATTTTTGGCCAAAGCTAATCTTACTCATGGAAATTACATAAAAGCTGCAGTTGAGCAATTAAAACTTGCAAAATATCTGGTTTCAACAAAGATGATTGATAATAATACCAGAATAGTTTGGGGAATATTTGAATCAATATCTAAATTAGAGCTTGAAGACTTGCGTATTAATGCTCCTGATGAATTAATAAGTTGGTTTGAATTGTCATTAATAAGTCAAACATATAAGTATCAGCCAAAAAAACTTGAGAATGCAATTGATGGCTGGGCTCAACGTTATCAAAATCATTATGCTCATAGATTAATAACTAACGAGCTTATTAATAAAAGTATGCAATTGGTTCAACGCCCATCTAAAATTGGCTTACTTCTACCTATAAAAGGAAAACATAAAAAATCTGCTACTGCTGTTCGTGATGGTTTTCTAGCCGCTTGGTATTTGGATAAACAAGAAAAAGCAGATATTCAAATATATGACGCAAACAATATAAACATTATTGAAGTTTATCAACAAGCATTGAAAGATGGGGTTGACTATATCGTCGGTCCGCTTGAGAAAGAAGCTGTAAATCAGCTATATGATAATACTGATATATCCGTAAAAATACTTGCGCTTAATCGTCAAGATCAGAAAGAAGCACAAAGTAGTAACAAAAATTTAATTCAATTTGGTTTATCGCCCGAAGATGAAGCAATACAAATAGCAAAAATAGCGATGTCTGATGGACATAAACGCGCTTTGGTACTTACACCTGAAACACCTTGGGGTAATCGTCTTGCGGAAACTTTTATACAACATTGGATAGAACTAGGAGGTGAAATTTCAAAACAAATAAGTTTTTTGGACAACACAACAGATTTTTCAACGCCTGTCAAAGAACTCTTAAATATTGACAAGAGCGAACAGCGTGCCCGAGACCTTCGTAATAAACTCAATATTAAAATTCATAATGTTGAAAGACGCAGAAAAGATGTAGATTTTATATTTACTGCCGCTGTGCCTGAAGATGCACGCCAGTTAATTCCACAAATACGTTTTCATCGTGCAGATAATTTGCCCATATATTCTACTTCAGATATATATACAGGTATTATCGATAGCGCTAAAGATATTGATTTAAATGACGTAATTTTTGTTGATATGCCCTGGATACTTGATAGTGAACGGCAATTATCAATTATTCAAGACGTACTAAATAGGAATTGGTCACAAGAAAAATCTCGGTACCGTCGCCTATATGCTCTTGGCGTCGATGCTTATAATTTGATCCCGGATATAAATCGTCTTATTCAAGAACAAAATAGCTTAATGTTAGGTGAGACAGGCAATCTAACAATAGATTCAGCGAATATTGTTAAACGTAATAATTTGCGCAAAGCTAAGTTTGTTGAAGGAAAGCCAATATTACAAAACTAGAGGTTAATATAATCATTATTTATGTATACAGTGAATTAAAAAAAAAATTCATGCATAATATAATCCTACTTTTTAAATAATTTTATACCGATGGATGCTACACAGCGAGTAAAAAATAATTTTCTCGAGAGTATTCAGATTAAAACTGAGTCTCTAGATAAGCTCGCACCAATAATTGCTAGTGCCGCTGATGCAATGGCAAATTCTCTGTTAAATAATCACAAAATTCTGGCCTGTGGTAATGGTGGTTCTGCTGCTGACGCACAACATTTCTCTGCGGAAATGTTAAATCGCTTCGAAATGGAAAGACCTGGCTTACCAGCTATCGCTATTACAACAGATTCATCCACATTGACATCCATCGCAAATGACTATCAATATGCGGAGATATATTCGAAACAAATACGCGCGTTAGGACAAAAAGATGATGTTCTTTTTGCAATTAGTACCAGTGGTGAGTCGCATAATATTGTTCACGCCATAGATGCTGCCCACGATATAAATATGCTCGTAATTGCATTAACAGGAAAAGATGGTGGAAAAATTAGAGGCATGTTAAATACTAATGATTTTGAAATATGTGTGCCCGCAAAATCAACAGCAAGGATACAAGAAGTTCACATAATGATAATTCATTCACTATGCGATCTAATTGATCTACAATTACTCGGACAGGATGATTAATTTATGAAACTATATAAAGAATATCGTTGGTTTATATTACTACTAATTCTTCCGTATTTATTAGGGTGTGCGATTACAGCTGCTGGTGGTACTGCGGCAGGTGCTGCAACTCTAGATAGAAGAACAACCGGAACTATAATAGAAGACCAAGCAATCGAGTTTAAAACATATAGAATTATAGCGGCTGATAAAGAATTAGATAAACAAACACATATAAATATTACTAGTTATAATACAGCTGTATTAGTAACCGGAGAATCGCCATTAGACGAAATGCGAGAAAAGATCATATCTATAGTTTCTGGCGTTGAAAAAGTAACACATGTGTATGATGAAATAACAATTGCTGCACCTAGTTCTATGGTGTCGAGAAGTAGTGACACTTATATAACAACTAAAGTAAAAGCTAAGTTGTTCGCTGATAAAATATTGAGTGGACTAATAATAAAAGTTGTCACTGAAAAGGGAATAGTCTACTTAATGGGTCTTATAACTCGAGAAGAGTCAGAAATTGCGACAAACATTGCCAGAGGAACTGGTGGCGTACAAAAAGTGGTTAAATTATTTAAATATATTAATTAATCTCAAATTTAATGTTCATGATATTCTTTTTCTTCTGAGGATAAACTAGTACTAAACGCCTGTCTTTCAAACAACCTATTAGAATACTCCTGTAGTGGTTTGCCTGACATTGGTAATTTTATGCCGTATTGGGTTAAGCGCCACATTAATGGCGCAATACAGCAATCGACAAGAGTATAATCTTCTGACATGAAATATGATGTTTGTAAAAAAACTGGGGCTATCGCAGTCAAATTATCACGTAGAACTTTCTTAGCATTTGCAGCAGCAATTTCGTTATCGCTGTCAATATCACTAATCATAGAATATAAATCATTCATTACTCTGTAACGCAATTGACGATTACTCGCTCTACTAACAGGATCAACCGGCATTAATGGTGGATGAGGAAAACGCTCATCAAGATACTCCATTATTATTTGAGGATCATATAAAACTAAATCCCTATCTATTAGCGTCAAGATAGTATTATATGGATTAAGTTCGTTTAAAATTTCTGGTCTTTTATCATCATCAATATAATTTATCTCAACATTAACATCTTTTTCTGCAAGTACAATACGTACAGCATGTCCAAGAGGACTAACTTTATCTGAATATAAAACCATTAATGAACGACGATTGGCTATACTTGCCATAATTTTCTCCAGAAGATTTTTTTAAATAAACGATTATTAATGCAGAATGTAAAATATTATCAGATAAGTTCGTCCTAATGAATATCTTTCCAATAATCTTTCTTCAGCATATATGCAATTAAAAGGAAAATTAATAGATAAAACATAACCCAAATACCAATTTTTGTTCTTTTTAATTTGATTGGTTCGCCTACATATACAAGATAATTCACCAAATCGCGTACTGTTCTATCGTATTCTCTCTCTGTTTGTTTACCGGGGCTAACTAATTCTAAAAAATCTTTATAAGATGGATCATAATATACTGCAGCAACATTTTCTTTGTCGACCAAACGTTGCACACCTTGTAACTCCCATAAAACGTGGGGCATCGCTGTATCCTTATAAGCAAGATTATTTACACCAAAAGGTCGAGAATCATCTTTATAAAATGTTTGAAAATAAGTATAGAGCCAATCAGCTCCACGTGATCGAGCAATAACCGACAAATCTGGGGGGGCAACACCAAAATAATTTATGGAATCCTCTTTTCTCATAGAAATATCCATAACATCCCCAACCTTTTCCGCGCCAAACATTAAGTTTTCCTTTAGCACATCATCACTTATAGAAAGATCTTCTCCCATACGATTGTAGCGCATATATTCAGCGGAGTGACAACTCAAGCAATAATTAACAAATATCTTTGCTCCTCTTTGCAATGATTGTTGGTCAGAAAGATCGACGTCCATATGCATCAGCTTTGAACTATTTGTAGCGAACGCTTCTACGGAAAGCATAAAAAAGAATATTAGTATTACATTTTTTGATAATTTATATATTTTCATTAATCAGTCACTCTATTAGGTACTGCTTTGTCTCTATCAGATGCTGTATAAAAAGGCATTAAGAAAAAAAACGAAAAATAAACAACAGAGAAGAAACGAGCCAACCACGTGTAGAGAGGCGTTACAATTTGTAAGCCTAGCCATGCTAGGGATAAAAAACTTACCACAAATAATGCCAAAGCAATACGATAATTTCTGCCACGATAGCGAAATGATTTAACAGGACTTCGATCTAGCCATGGTAATAATAAAAATAAATTTACTGCTAATCCCATAGCAATAACACCACCTAGTTGACTTGGGACAGCTCTTAAAATTGCATAGAACGGTGTAAAGTACCAAACTGGGGCAATATGTTCTGGTGTTTGTAATGGATTTGCCTGAATAAAATTAGCACTTTCCAAAAACAAACCCTGTGTCCCAGGAACTTTCATTTCTGGTGCAAAGAAAACTACCGCAAAAAAGAAAATTAGAAAGACAGCAGCTCCAACAATATCCTTAACTGTGTAATAAGGATGAAATGGAATACCATCTAATGGGATGCCTTCTGCATCTTTATTCTTTTTAATTTCAATACCATCAGGATTATTAGAACCAACTTCATGTAGTGACAAAATATGAAACCCAACCAAACCCAAAATTAATAAAGGAAATGCGATTACATGAAGCGAGAAGAAACGATTAAGTGTAACATCCGATACAACAAAATCCCCGCGAATCCAAAGAGAAAGGTCATCTCCAATTATAGGTAAAGCACCAAACAATGAAATAATTACTTGTGCGCCCCAATAAGACATTTGCCCCCATGGCAATAAATAACCAAAAAAGGCTTCTCCCATTAGCAATAAATAAATTGCCATCCCTGATAACCATAATAATTCACGTGGCTTTTTATATGATCCATAAAGCAAAGCACGAAACATGTGCAAATAAATCACAATAAAAAATGCGGAAGCACCAGTTGAATGCATATAACGAATTAACCAGCCCCAATTAACATCGCGCATAATATATTCAACGGAAGCGAAAGCCTCATCTGCGGAAGGCTTATAATTCATCGTCAGCCAAATACCAGTTAATATCTGGATTACGAGAACTAGTAATGCAAGAGAGCCAAAAAAATACCAGAAATTAAAATTCTTTGGACAATAATACTGAGCAAGATGTTCGTTCCATATTTTCATCAAGGGAAAACGAGCATCTACCCAATCTCTCAAATCACATAAAATTTTAATTGGCTTATTCATCAAACAGCCTCACTTTCATCACCAATTAATAAACGAGTAGGTGAAATAAACTTATAAGGGGGGATTACTAAATTTCGTGGAGCTGGAACACCTTTAAACACTCGCCCTGCTAGATCAAACCTAGAGCCATGGCAAGGACAAAAAAATCCACCTTTCCAATCTGTGGAAATACTCTCTCCTTCTTCTTTCAAAACAAAATTTGGTGAACATCCTAGGTGCGTACAAATCCCGATTACTACCAAAAATTCCTCTTTACGAGCTCTATATTCATTTTTTGCATATTCTGGCTGAGCGCTTTCATCAGATTCCGGATCACTAACATCACTATTTAAAGAAGAAATATCCTTCAACATCTCTTCAGTTCGCCTAAGTATCCAAACTGGTTTGCCCTGCCATTTTGCGATCAATCGGCCACCTGGCTCTATATCACTTATATCAACTTCCACGGGAGCACCGATAGCTTTAGTCTTGGCGCTTGGGTTCATATTTGATATAAAAGGAACAGCGGCAGCAGCAACACCTACTCCTCCAACTACAGTTGCAGCAGTTGTCAAAAACCGACGTCGGTCTTGGTTAATATTCGTATTTTTCATCACTCCCTCGTGATCAGTACCATAACCAAATTCATAATATTAATCAGATTGTTAGTGTAACATGATAAACTAACCTGATTTTATGATGTTAATAAAAAACTGGCTTTTTTACACCTATTTAACGAAATGTTATTTAAATTTAAAAAAATTATTATTTTTATTTTACAGTTTTCAGCATACGGACTTGCAGCAGCATTTTTATTTTTGCTATTGGCGCCTAGTTCGCTACCAAAAAATATTTCACTTCCCTCCTTTCTTACATCAAATAACTACTCATTCAATAATGCTGTAGAGTCGACTGCTCCAGCGGTTGTGAATGTCTATGCTACCAGATTATATCAGGAAAAAGACCTTTCAGTATTCCAGAATCCTTCGTTACAGAATCTTTTTGGTATCCCTCCTGTATTTAAAAAAATTCATAAAAACAGTTCGATTGGTTCCGGCGTAATTATGAATAAAGAAAGCTATATTCTAACTAATGCTCATGTTATCCAAGACGCCCAAAATATAGGAGTTATACTAAACTCTGGTATTCAATTACAAGCAAAACTTATCGGATTAGATGCAGATACTGACCTAGCTGTTATAAAAATAAATTTGAAGGATCCACCAACAATTCCTATAGGCGATTCATCTAAATTAAAAATTGGAGATATCGTACTTGCAATAGGAAATCCATACAATTTTGGTCAAACAGTAACCCAGGGCATTGTTAGTGCAATGGGCAAAAAACGAAAACGACGTGGTATATCTTTTTTTGATGATTTCATTCAAACAGATGCTGATATTAATCAAGGTCATTCTGGTGGGGCGCTAGTAAATATTTTTGGTGAGCTCATAGGAATAAATTCAGCAATTGTATCAAGATCTGGCGGCTCTGAAGGTATTGGTTTGGCTACACCAATAAACCAAGCATTAAGCATAATGAATGAGATAATAAAAAATGGGAAAGTCATGAGGGGTTGGTTAGGTATTGAAGTAGAAAAAAATACGCAAATAAAAGGTGTCTTAGTCACAGCTACCATTCGTGGCGACCCTGCTGATAAGGCGGGTATTATCCCTGGTGATATTGTGCTTAGCATAAACGATAAAGATACAAATTCACCAGAACAAATAATGGCGATGATTACCAAACTTCAACCTGGCACAAATATCAAAATTAAAATTCTACGGGGTTGGGAGAAGCGAGAATTGACAGCCTCAATAGTACAAAGACCTGCGATGAGATTACCACAATACTAAATACTTAAATTAGAATTACTCAAGAATCATTACGAAATTCAGCTGAACGAGCATGCGCAGTTAGACCTTCTCCGCGTGCTAGAACTGATGCCACTTCTACTATATTCGAAACTGAGCCATCCCTACACTTAACAAGCGATGTTTTTTTCTGAAAATCATAAACCCCTAATGGTGACGAAAATTTAGATGTACGGCCCGTCGGTAAAACATGATTAGGGCCGGCACAGTAATCCCCAAGTGATTCTGCGGAATAATTACCCATAAAAATAGCGCCCGCATGTTTTATGTCGGTTAATAATACTTCCGGATTAGCGACTGCTAATTCTAAGTGCTCTGGCGCTAAAATATTTACGATCTCAATTGCTTGTTTAAAATCTTCCGTTTTTACCATTACGCCGTTCTTTTTTAATGACGCCTCTATAATCTTAGCTCTTTCCATTTCGGGTAAAAATTTCATTACACTTTTCTCAACACATGCAATAAAATTTTTATCGGGAGAAATTAATATGGCACTTGCCTCCTCATCGTGCTCAGCTTGAGCAAGAAGATCCATTGCAACCCAATCTGCATTAGCATTTTTATCAGCAACAATTACGACTTCTGATGGTCCAGCGATCATATCAATACCCACAAAACCAAAAACTTCTCTTTTCGCTGTAGCTACAAAAATATTTCCGGGACCAACAATTTTGTCAACCTTGGGTATAAGTTCTGTACCAAAAGCTAGAGCGGCAATTGCTTGTGCTCCACCAATACTAAATATTTTACTTACACCAAGAATCTCTGCTGCAGCTAATACTAAATCGTTTCTTTCTCCTTCTGGGGTTGGAACAACCATAACGATTTCTTTAACGCCTGCGACCTGAGCAGGAATAACATTCATTAAAACTGAAGAAGGATACGCCGCCTTACCTCCTGGCACATAAACACCTACTCGATCAATTGGAGTAATTCTTTGACCTAATTCGTTACCATCATCATCTTTAAAAATCCAAGTTTCCTGTTTTTGTTTTTCATGGAAAATACGAATTCTTCTTATTGCTTCGTTTAAACTATCCCGCATCAAATCAGATATCCTATCCAACGCCATTTTAATCTCATCTTCTTTAATCTGTAGTGCTTCGATTTTTACCGAACGATGATCATAAAGATTTGTATATTCTAGTAATGCATCATCGCCTCTTACACGAACATCAGAAATAATTTTAGAAACAGTTTCTAAAACGCTCCTACTGGGTTCAGATGCGGATGAAATTATAGATTGCAATGATTTCTCAAAATCAACTGAAGATGCATCCAAATGTTTAATCATAGTCAATCCCTAATAACCTCAGATAGCTTTTCCATAAAAGATTTTATAGTGGTATTTTTCATCTTCATTGCGGCCTTATTAACAATCAGTCTAGAACTGATATCTGCAATATGTTTAAGTGGGACTAAACCATTTGCTTTTAGAGTCTCGCCAGTATCTACAAGATCAACGATCTGATCTGCTAAACCCAATATTGGGGCCAATTCCATAGAACCATATAATTTAATAATTTCCACTTGTTGGCCAAAATTAGCAAAATAATCTCGGGTTATATTTGCATATTTAGTCGCAATACGTGGATTTGTAGAGTTCTGGTTTGCTTTTTTTAGTCCTGCTAACATCATTTGGCATTTTGCAATGCCAAGATCAAATGGTTCATAAAAACCATCTCCTTGATACTCAAGAAGTACATCTTTACCGGCAATTCCTAATGCTGCTGCGCCTCGTTCAACATAGGTTGGGACATCTGTTGCCCTGATTACAAGTATCTGAATATCGCTCTGATTTGTTTCTATTATTAATCTACGTGTTTTTTTTGGGTCATCTTTCGGAATAATGTTAATTTTGGCAAGTAAAGGAATTGACTCATCAAAAATTCTGCCTTTTGAAATAGCAATTGTAATCTTATCTGACATTATGATTTAAATATTTGTTTATTATTTTGGTGTATATAATAAGTAAAACTGCACAAAGTATATTAGAAGCAATTAGATATAAAAAGTTTCAAATCTAATATCCCTTAAATGTGAATTTATTCAGGAACACGTCTAATATCAGCTCCCAATTGTGATAATTTTTCTTCTATTGTCTCGTAGCCACGATCAATATGATAAATACGGTCAACAATAGTTTCACCTTTTGCAACCAACCCAGCTAAAACTAAACTTGCCGATGCTCTTAAATCTGTTGCCATGACAGGGGCGCATGTTAATTGCTCAACGCCATCTGTTATAGTGGTATTACCCTCCAATTTGAGATCTGCCCCCATTCTTTGTAATTCGTGTACATGCATGAACCTATTCTCAAAAACAGCTTCAGTAATTGTTCCCGATCCTTTTGCTATACTATTCATAGCAGTAAACTGTGCTTGCATGTCTGTAGGAAATCCTGGAAATGGCGCGGTATGTATATCTACTGCTTTTGGTTTTTTCCCTTCCATATCAATTATGATTGCATTTTCCTCAATTACAATTTTAGCACCAGCCTCCAGTAATTTAGCTAAAACAGATTCTAATAGAATAGATTGGGTATTTCTTAAACGCATTTTACCACCTGTCATTGCAGCAGCAACAAGATATGTCCCAGTTTCTATACGATCAGGTAAAATTTTGTGCTCTGTTCCAAATAATTCTTCAACACCTTCAATTTCGATACGATCTGTTCCAGCACCATTAATTTTTGCCCCCATTTTATTTAGACAATTCGCTAAATCTTTTACCTCAGGCTCTCTTGCCGCGTTTTCAATAACTGTTAAACCGTCAGCGAGAGTCGCCGCCATCATTAAATTTTCTGTGCCTGTAACAGTAATAGTATCTAGTATAAGGTGGACTCCTTTCAGTCTCTCTTTTGTTGACGCTCGAATATATCCACTATCAGTTGTTATTTCTGCACCCATTGCCATCAAACCTTGTAGATGTATATTCACGGGTCGTGAACCAATTGCACAACCACCCGGAAGAGACACATCAGCTTTTCCGTAACGAGCAAGTAATGGTCCGAGGACAAGGATTGATGCACGCATTGTTTTAACTAATTCATAAGGAGCAAAAAAATTATTAATTTCAGCATTATCTATTTCTATATTCATACGCTCATTAACTGTAATTTTTGAACCCATAAGGCCAAGTAACTCTATTGTTGTAGTTATATCGTGTAAATGAGGAACGTTGCAAACGGTAACTGGTTGGTCTGTAAGTAAAGTTGCAGACAATATTGGTAAAGCTGAATTCTTCGCCCCAGATATTGAGACTTCGCCTTCTAGAGATACTCCGCCCTGGATAATTAATTTATCCATAATTTATTTTTACCTTAATTAAATTATAAAAAATTTTTTACATTGGTTATCTTTTTGTATTCCTTTGGAGTAAGTGTTTTCAATGACAACGCATGAATATCTTTACCAATTTTATCTCCTAAAATCTCGTGTACCATTCTGTGTTGTTGTAACATATTTTTATCAGAGAACAATTCGCTAACAATAAATGCTCTAAAGTGGATCCCGTCTTCACTCTCAACCTTAATATCAGCTCCAGGTAATCCAGACTCAATTAGTTGTTTTATAATTTGTGATGTCATAAAAAAGCGCCCCTAAACTTATCTGCGCGAAAAGTTATTATATGACTTAAGTCTATAAAAGATCTTGTTTTGAATTGCAAGCAACCTAATTAATAGGAATTAATAAAACATAACTATTTTGAGGTGCTTGCTTCAAGTCTTGCGTTCTTTTTTGAAAGTTCATTAAGTAGAGAATCAAAACCATTTTTCTTTATCTGTGTTGCAAAAGAACCTCGGTAAGTAGTTACTAAACTTACGCCATCAACAGAAACATCAACAACTTTCCACTCTTCATTTTTTTGATGCATACGATATAAAATTGGTAAGTGCGTATTACTTGCGCTCGTTAACTCCGTTTTTACAACTGCAATATTTGATTTTGGATTTTGTTCAGACGGAAAATATTTTATTTCTTGTCCAGAATATTCAAGCAATGCACGTGCATAAGTGCGAACAAGTAACGCCTTAAATTGGGTGATAAATTCAGATCGTTGCGCCTCACTAGCTTGTTTCCAATGCTTGCCAAGCACCCATTTAGACATACTAATAAAATCAAAGCGTGGGATAATTAATTGATCCACCATCTCATATATTTTTCCTGGATTTTTCTCTAAAACAGAACGATTATTTTCGATGTGGCTAATAACGCCATCGGCAGTTACCTTAACTACATCATCTGGCGATGCAACTGCTTTAGCAACACCAATCATGAAGCATAGTATAAGTAAGAACCATTTTAAATTTTTACCAATCATCTGCAACACCTCTACATTTATTATTTTTATTTATCAGATTCGTAACATCTATATCTAAGATCAAAAATTAGTTTAACTATTTTTAGATTTATAAAAGAAATTGATTACTGATCTCTACTGTTATTTTCCGACTACACTATGAAATATTGTAATAGGAATAGATTACGAGAGAAAGGGATTATCAAATAATTATTTTGCCTAATTAACATTAAATCATTATCGCAAGATGTTGTTTAATTTTAATTTTATCCAAAAGGTCTAAATATTAGAATTAGTTTTGGTAGTAAGGTAAGCGCTGCAAATAAGGCTATAAACATCGCAAAAGCTGTCAACAACCCAAAATAAATTGTGGGAATAAAATTAGACAACACCAATATTGAAAAACCAATAATAATGGTACTCGCAGTATAGAAAACCGCTTTCCCTATATTCGCATGACAATAATGCATGGTAGAGATGTAATCTACCGTATTTGGAAATTCTTCACGGAAGCGATAGATGTAATGGATACTATTATCAACAGCTATACCTATTGTTATCGCGGCAATAGTAATTGTCATCATATCTAGAGGTATTTTCAGCATGCCCATCAGCCCTAATATAATTGCCGCTGCCAGTAAATTAGGAATAATCCCGATTATTGCTAATTTTACTGAACGAAATAAAATAATTAACATAAATGCAATGCCGATCATAACAACGCTTAGAGTTAAAATTTGTGATTTAAATAAACTCTGTAACATATTGTTATAAAGAACAAGAATACCTGTTATTTTTACCTTATCTTTACTAATACCAATTTTCTCTGTCAAATCAACTTCTATTTTCTCCAGTAATTCTTTTCGTCGAAGATCTTTTAAAGAATCTAGTATTCTTATGCTTACACGTGCTTCATTATTTTCTTCTGAAAAATATGGGTTAATCATACTTTCTCGTAACTCAAGAGGCATACGTTTACTAACAATTGCTAACTCGAAAGCATCGAACTCTCCTTCATTAATTTGTTCTCCAACACGTATAATTGATGCTAACGATAACACTTTTCCAACAGCGGGCAATGATTCTAAATAATCATGAACCTCTTTGACTGTATTAACACGCTCTGGTGTAAACCATACCACCTCTTGTTCTTCTTCAAACACACCAAACAATGCATCAAAATCTTCAAATTCTTCGTCTACCTCTTTATTTTCTATAATTTCTGAGTCTTCCAGATTCAGTAAAATATCAACAGGCGTTGTACCGCCTAATTTTTCATCAATTAAACGTAATCCCTGATAGATTTCTGTATCTTTACTAAAATAATTTATAAAACTATTTTCAACTTGAAGACGAGTAATGCCATAAATACTAATTACAGCAAGAAATACAGTAAATATTAATATTTTATTACCGTGTTTCTCAGTAATTTTTGCAAGTTTTGGTGTAAATTCAAATTCATCTTTTGAGACTTTCGCTTCGCTAGTTTTTGGCAACAAAATCAATAAAGATGGAAATAAAATAAATGACGTTAAGAACGTTACGCTTAATCCAATTGTCATCATCCAACCAAAATCAATAACGGGTTTAATACCACTTACCACAAGAGAAGTAAAAGCCATAATTGTTGTTAAAGCAGTATATAAACATGGCCAAACCATTTTAGTCGTTGTGTTATATACCAATTCATGTTGGGTATAATCAGGAAAGTCGTTACATAGTTGCCTATAACGAACTATGAGATGGACATTCATTGACATAGTTATAATTAGCATAAGTGAAATAAAATTGGATGAAATAACCGTAACGTTCCACCCAGCTAAGCCGAGCAAACCTATCATTAAAAACCCAGCATAAAAACAACTAATTAAGGGTAATACCACCCATCTTAATTTACGAAAAATAATTGTGAGCATAATTACAAGGAAAAGAAATACGCCGATACCAAAAATAATTAAATCATTCTTTATAAAAGTTATCATATCATCTGCGATCATAGGTACACCGCCAAGATGTAAAGATCCATACCGACCATACTTTGAAAGTATTTCTCTTATACTAGCTATCGTTTCATGATTT
>CAJWIE010000005.1 GCA_913041115.1 uncultured Legionellales bacterium
CAAGAACAAAATGCCGCGAAAAAGTTTTTAAGAATAAAAAAAGAGGTTCGAGTTGAGAAAGATGGTAAATGGGCAATGTTTGAGCCTTTTGATGGTTTTAAAGTAGGTTTTAGTATTGAGTTTGATCACCCTGTTTTTAATCAAAATAATTGTCATGCAGAAATTGATTTCTCGACGACGTCATTTGTAAAAGAAGTAAGTCGTGCCCGTACTTTTGGTTTTATGCGTGATGTTGAATTATTACGCGAAAGAAATTTAGTACTAGGCGGGAGTTTAGATAATGCTGTGGTGGTCGATGATTATAGAATATTGAATGAAGATGGTCTTAGGTATGCTGACGAGTGTGTTAAACACAAAATCTTGGATGCTATAGGTGATTTGTATTTGCTGGGGCACAGTTTAATAGGATCTTTTAAGGGCCATAAGTCCGGACATGCGTTGAACAATACTTTGATAAGAGAATTGCTTTTAGATAAGGGTGCATGGGAAATAGTTAGCTTTGAATCTGAGTACAAAGCACCGATCTCATTTATGCAGACGATATCTGCAAATTAATTTTTTTAAAAATTATTTTTTACTTTTATTCTGACTGTTTTTATAGTATTGAAATTTAGTTGATTGTTCATGATATCTAGTATTTTTGGGATATTATAGCGGAGACGGGTTGCCCAGGATGGTGAATCGGCAACAATTGTGACAACGTCTTTTTCTATATTAGAGAGTTGGAAATGGTCTTTAACGTCTGAATCAAGAAATTTTTTTAGTTTTAGATCGGTTTTTTTGGAAAAGATAGCTTTTTTGTAGAGATTGGAGAATGACAACCGTTCATTAAGTAGCAGAGAACTGATATGCTGAGCTTTATTCACTTTTATAATTATTTATTTTTTCAATTGATACGTTAAGTGTAAGTTTGGATTATATATGCAATTATTTTTAATAACAAAGTTGAGAAATAAAAGCCTTTCATTTAGTTTAGGTCCTACAAGCTTAAGCGTCCTTTTGGCCGCAGTTGTTATTTCTGGGTTGTTGATTTTTCAGGCTGGCGTTAATTATATGATGGATTCAACGCGGGGTTCTTTCAAAACCTTGTATGCTCAGACCGCACCGATCTGGAGCAAAGAAATAGAAGTACAGCAAAAGACGTTAAATGAGTTACAAGAAAGCGCTGAAAATGGTCTTGATGCTTTAGCAACAAAATTGAGTAAATTACAAGCCCGGGTTATGCGTTTAGATGCGCTAGGTTCCCGTTTAGCGAGTTTTGTTGAATTTAGTGATATTGATTTTGATATTTCAGCAACACCGGGCTTAGGTGGACGAGATCCAAAAGATGCCCTTGTTTCAATGCAAGTTGACGATTTTGTTACTGCGCTTGAGGAGTTAAATTACAAGATACAGGATCGTGCGGAGAAATTAGCGGCAATGGAATCAATGCTTATTGACAGGACGATACAAAATCAAATTCCATCTGGGTTTCCAACCAAAGATGGTTGGATTTCCTCAACTTATGGTAAAAGATTCGATCCACTTTCTGGAAAATTACAATTTCATCAAGGGGTAGATTTTGCGGGTAGAGCTGGTTCATCCATAGAAGCGGTTGCTTCAGGATTAGTAACATGGTCTGGTTATCGCTATGGATATGGGAATATGGTTGAAATAAATCATGGTAATGGTTATCAGACACGTTATGCACACCATAAGAAGAATCTTGTTGTCGTTGGCCAGAAAGTTGATAAAGGCCAAGTTGTTGCTCTTATGGGAGATACAGGTAGAGCAACAGGACCGCATGTACACTTTGAAGTTGTGAAAAATGGAACACCAATCAATCCTATAAAGTATACCTCTTCGAAATAATAACTTTCTTTAATAATTTACCAATTGTAATTTTTTGAACATAAAATTATTTTATAATTTTATGAAGTAAAAAGAATAGGGTAATTATGATTATAAAACTTTTAAACAAATTATTTGGAAGTCGAAATGATCGTGTTATTAAACGATTAAGCAAAACAGTAAAAAAAATAAATTTACTTGAAGATGATTTTAAATCACTAGGCGAAACTGATTTTCCTAATAAAACTAACGAGCTAAGAGAAAGAGTTCGTCAGGGAGAAAGTCTTAATGACATACTCCCCGAGGCATTTGCTCTGGTCAGAGAATCTGGTAAACGTGTTTTAAATATGCGTCACTTTGATGTTCAACTTATTGGCGGCATAGTTTTACATAATGGAAATATAGCAGAAATGCGAACCGGAGAAGGGAAAACCCTTGTTGCAACTTTAGCCTCATATTTAAATTCTTTATCTGGTTTTGGTGTTCATATTATTACTGTTAATGATTATTTAGCAAAGCGCGATGCTGAGTGGATGGGACAATTATATCAATATCTTGGATTAAGCACCGGAGTCATCGTATCGGGTCTATCAATGGAGGAAAGAAAAGCAGCATATTTATGTGATATAACTTATGGAACAAATAATGAATTTGGCTTTGACTATTTACGCGATAATATGGCATTTAGTATCGATGGAAAAGTTCAAAGGAAATTGAATTTTGCAATTGTTGATGAAGTTGACTCAATTTTAATTGACGAAGCAAGAACGCCATTAATTATTTCTGGTGCGGTTGATGATAAATCGGAACTATACTTAAAAATAAATGAACTAATTCCGTTATTGGTAATTCAAAAGAACGAAGATGGTCCGGGTGATTTTACTTTAGATGAAAAATCAAAACAGGCATATTTTACTGAAGCTGGGCATGATCATATTGAGGAACTTTTGAGAGAGAAGAGCATTATTAAAGAAGATCAAGGTTTATATGATCCGGTTAATATGGGAGTTCTTCACCATTTAAATGCGGCTCTTAGAGCTCATCACTTATTTAGTAACGATGTCGACTATATTGTAAAAGATAATCAGATTGTAATTGTTGATGAGTTTACTGGAAGATCGATGCCAGGTCGCCGTTGGTCTGACGGCCTACATCAAGCAATAGAGGCTAAAGAGAATGTGCCAATACAGAGTGAGAATCAAACACTCGCGTCAATAACATATCAAAACTATTTTCGTCTGTATTCTAAATTATCAGGAATGACAGGAACTGCCGATACAGAAGCTTATGAATTCCAGACAATATATGGACTTGAGGTTATTGTGATCCCAACCCACATGGAAATGATTCGAGATGATCAGAGCGACGTTATATTTTTAACGACAAAAGAAAAATTTAAAGCAATAGTTGAAGATATAAAAAGTTGTCAATCTAAGGATCAGCCCGTTTTAGTTGGTACTGCATCCATTGAGGTATCTGAATATTTGTCTAATTTATTGAACGAAAATAAAATCAAGCATCAAGTTTTAAATGCAAAATTTCATGAGAAAGAAGCCGATATCATTGCCCAGGCTGGTCGTATTGGCGCAGTTACAATAGCAACAAATATGGCTGGGAGAGGTACAGATATTGTACTTGGGGGTAATTATGAGGCCGAAATAAAAGCGCTCGATAATCCGTCTAATGAAAAAATAAGCGCCATTAGACAAGATTGGGATCAACGTCATAAGAAAGTTATCGAGAGAGGCGGACTGCATATCATTGGAACTGAAAGACACGAATCCAGACGTATTGATAATCAGCTTCGTGGTCGTTCGGGTCGTCAAGGTGATCCAGGGTCAAGCAGGTTCTATCTTTCACTAGAAGATAACTTAATGCGTATTTTTGCAAATGATTGGGTTTCTTCGACAATGGAGAGATTAGGTATGGGTGAAGGAGAGGCAATTGAATCTAGATTAGTTTCTCGAGCAATAGAAAATGCCCAACGTAAAGTAGAAGCTCATAATTTTGATATACGTAAACATTTACTTGATTTTGATGATGTAGCAAATGATCAAAGAAAAGTTATTTATCAGCAAAGAGAAGATTTACTTAGTAGTGAAGATGTATTCGAGGAAGTTGAGTTAATGCGTTTTGATGTTTTTGAAGCACTTTTGGATAATTATATTCCACGTGAGAGTATGCAAGAAATATGGGATATAAATGGTTTAGAGGAAGTATTCCAAAATGAATTTGGAATTATCATAGATGTAAAATTGTGGTTATCCCAGGATGAATCATTACATGAAGAAACTTTACGAAAAAAGATTCACGATGAGGTAGGTAGAATTTATGAAGATAAAGAAAAGGATATAACAGCGGAGTTAATGAGGCGTATAGAAAAACAAGTTATGCTGGATGTTTTAGATAGGCATTGGAAAGAAAATTTAGTTAATATGGATCATCTAAGACAGGGGATAGGTCTCAGGAGTTTTGCGGCAAAAAATCCTAAACAAGAATATAAAAGAGAGTCTTTTGATTTGTTCTTGCAAATGCTAGAAAATATTAAACATGATGTCATTGTATTTTTGTATAGGGTTAGTATAAGAACAGAAGAAGATATTAGACTCGCTGAGAAAAAAGAAAATAAGCAAAAGATGAATTATAGACATCCTTCTGTTCCGAATAATATTAGTAATAACAAGAATGAAGCTCCACCCGACCAGCCATTTGTTAGAAATAAGCCAAAAATAGGACGCAACGAACCATGCCCTTGTGGCTCCGGGAAAAAATATAAGCAATGCCATGGAAGATTGTCTTAATACTATATAATTACTGTTAATAATTTTTTAATAAGAGGAACTTTTAAAATGTCAGTGGGATTAGATTATCCTCAAAAGCCAGTAAAAATAAGTGGTATTCGACTTTCAGCTGGATCTGCTGAGATATATAACAAGAAAAGAAATGATATTGCGTTAATAGAGATTGATGCTGGTAGCATCACATCAGCGGCATTTACCAAAAATCACTTTTGTGCTGCACCTGTCCAAATTTCGAAATATAATTTAAAAAAATCGAAACCACGTTATTGTTTAATTAATGCTGGTAATGCTAATGCTGGGACAGGTCAGTCTGGAATTAACAATTCAAAGGCTACTTGTGAAACTTTGGCAAAGATAACTAATTGCGATGAAACCGAAATACTCCCTTTTTCAACGGGCGTAATTGGAGAAGATCTTCCAATTGATAAGATAAATAAAATACTTCCTAGTTTGGTTAAAAATTTATCTGAGGATTGTTGGCTTGATGTTGCAAAGTCAATCATGACTACCGACACAATACCAAAGGCTACTTCTAAGCAGGTGAAGATTTTAGATACAACTGTGAGCATTACTGGTATTACAAAAGGTTCCGGAATGATAAAACCTGATATGGGAACTATGTTGTCATTTATAGCAACTGATGTAAATATAACAGAGGATTGTTTGGATAAAATTAAAGATAACGTACTTAAAAGAAGTTTTAATAGGATTATAGTTGATGGCGATACATCAACTAACGATTCATTTCTTCTAATCTCAACATGTAAAACGGAAAGTTTGGAAATAAAAGAACAAAATAGTAAAGAATTTGAAATATTGGAAGATGAGATTACGAAAGTATGCTCTCAACTAGCACAGGCCATTGTTCGCGATGGAGAGGGGGCAAAAAAATTTATTACGATTAAAGTTTTAGAAGGAAAAGACACGCCAGAGTGCCTTTCAGTGGCATATAAAGTCGCAGAGTCCCCCCTTGTAAAAACTGCATTTACTGCCTCTGACCCAAATTGGGGAAGAATAATAGCAGCTATAGGTAATTCTAAAATAGGTAATCTAGATATTAGTAAAGTGAATGTCTATATAGATGATGTATGTTTAGTCGAGAATGGTGAAAGGTCAAAATCATACACTGAAGAAAAAGGCAAGAAGGTAATGGAGCAAGATGAAATAATTTTGAGAATTGACCTTAAACGTGGTTTTTGTAGCGAAGAAATATGGACAACCGATCTATCTTATGAATATATAAAAATTAATGCTGAATATCGTAGCTAATAAAAAATGAATACAAGGATACATGTTGTTGTTGGTATCCTTTACAATAGAAATAGAGACAAGATATTAATAACAAAAAGAACAAGTAAACAGTTTTTATCGGGTTATTGGGAATTTCCAGGAGGTAAGGTTAAAAATAATGAGAGTTCATTTTCCGCCTTAAGTCGTGAATTTTTTGAAGAGCTGGGGATAAGTCTTAAGAGCGCCAAGAGATTAATCAAGATTAATCACGATTATCCAGGGGAAAAAGTATTACTCGATGTTTGGGAGATATATGAATGGGAGGGAGAGCCTACTAACCTCGAAAACCAAGAAATAAATTGGCCAGATAAAAATAACCTATTTAAATACAAATTTCCCGAGGCCAATAAACATATAATTCAAACACTTTATTTGCCAGATATTTATGGTATAAGCGAAGAATCTTATAAAGATTGTTCTCATTTATTTTCTGTAGTTAGAAATTATTTTAATTCTGGGTTGAAAATATTTCAGTTGAGACTTAGTTTTGAGAGGAATAACGTATCCAGAGAAAATATCGAAGAATTATATGAAGAGGCGAAAAGAAATGCAGCTAAATTGATTTTAAATGGTGTTGCATCAGATATTGAATACTTTACCGTACATGGGATACATCTTAAGTCAAAAGAACTTCTAAAATATAATAATAGACCAATTAGCGGGGACTATATATTAGGCGTATCATGTCATAACGAAGTAGAGCTTGAGAGAGCTGAAAAACTGTGCGTTAACTATGCTTTTATCTCACCCGTTTCAGCGACAAGAAGTCACCCTAGTAAAATCCCACTAGGCTGGAGTAATTTCAAACAATTAGCGGAGCAGGCTAATTTTCCGGTCTATGCTCTTGGGGGCATGTCATTTGCTGACTTAAAAGAGGCAAAAGAAAACGGGGCTTACGGTATAGCGATGATAAGCGCAATTAAGGATTTTTCGTTATTAGATGAGGTTTAGACTTCAGTATATAATCTTTTTATAGTGTATATTTTTAAATTTATAAAATACAACAATGAAGCTCGAACTGAATGTCATTATGTATTTGTATTGGTTTAAAATTAGAATCAGGTCCTTCCATGAATCTTACTGTAAATCTGTGTTTTACACCGCTTATATCCGGATAATAAGCACTACTAGAATTCATAACAACCCGAATTAATTGGCAAGGCATATTTACCCCTATTTGTTTATGGTAAAAACCTTCTTTAGCGTTTTCATAAGTTGGAGTACTAGATTTTCTAATGTTATCTAATAATATATTTGCTGACTCTTTTATTGGAACTAGATCAGACGACCAATTCATTAAATCTTGTTTTCTCTTAAGCTCTGATTGTTCAAGCCAGTAGTGCAGTCTTGGTAAATCGAAATTACAGGTACCCCCAGGAATATTTATTCTTTGGCTAAAAACTCTTACTAACTCATTATTTTTAATAATTTCTCCAGGATGGTATGTTTGATCTTGAAGAATTTTTAGCTCCTCATCAATTATATCATTTAATTTTTTTAACCTATCAATGTCGACAAAGTTTCCATATTCATCACTGCTTCTTAACATATTAAATACTTCGAGTTGCCTCTTTAATTCTTTAATAATTTCATTTTTCATGTCTGAGCGTACTAAAAGTTCACTAATATGTAGCAAAGCTTCTAAGATTACTCTGCAATTTTGTTCACTATCTTCTTTTATACGATCTTCAATAATATTGCATAGATATTCAATACGTAATAGGTTCCTAATTCGCTCATTCATCGGGTGTTCATATATTATATTTTTATTATTTTCTTGGTCCATGGTAGGCATCATTTATGTTTGTTATTTGCTAATTCCAAATATTTTTTGTGTAAAGCATTAATTGGTTTATTAAGATTCATAATTTCATCATTATTAACAATAATATCATTCGCATAACGTAGCCGTTCTTTTCTTGTCACTTGTGTTTTTATTATCTTTTTTATTAATATTGACGATATACTGTCTCTTTCAGCGATTCTCTTTAATTGTAAACTTTCGAGAGTATCAATTACCAATATTCTATCGAATCTTTCTGTTGACTTTGTTTCTATAAGAAGCGGAACAATGATTAAACAATATGGGTAACTAATAAGTGTCATTTGCGAATCAATATTTTTAAAAATTATAGGATGCAAAATATTTTCAAGTTTAAGTCTAGCCGAAGTATTATCAAAGACAATTTCGCGTAATTTATCTCGGTCTATAGTACCTTTATTAGTTAGTATTTTCTCGCCGAATTCATCTATAATTTTTTTAAAACAGGGCCCGCACGGCAAAACAATACTTTTTGAAATTTTGTCAGAATCAATAACGGGAACACCCAGCTTCTCAAATAAAAAAGCAACGACTGACTTACCGGAGCCAATACCTCCAGTCAAAGCTATAGTGAATACTGATGTCATTTCACATTGTTGCATTTAGATAAACAGATATTATATATGGCCCCAATATCATAGATATCCAGCCAGCAAATACTAAATAGGGTCCGAATGGAATTCCTTTGTTTTTATCATAGGATTTATTAATTATTAGTAATATTGCTACAAGAATAGCTGTTATAGAAGACAGGATAATGATGGGAACTAGGTTTTGCCATCCAAACCATGCCCCAAAAACGGCAAGAAGCTTAAAATCGCCATGGCCCATACCAATTTTCCCAGTGAATAATTTAAAGAGGAAATAAACAATCCACAAAATTCCGTACCCAAATATAGCGCCAAGGATACTTGAATTAATATCAGTAAAAATATTGAAAATATTTATAATAATTCCGAGCCACAATAGAGGTAGAGTTATATCATCTGGTAGATATCTAGTATCTAAATCTATTACACCTAGTACGATAATAGCCCAAGTTAAACATATAGCAAAAAAGGCTTGTAATGAAACACCAAAAAAATGGGCAACAATACATACGGATAAAGCACTAATAAGCTCAACTATAGGATAACGTAAAGAAATTTTTTCTTTGCAGTTACTACACTTCCCCCTTAAGTATAAATAGCTTAATACAGGAATATTCTCAATTATTTTTATTTTTTGTTTACAGGATGGACAATGTGAGAAAGGTCTTATTAAATTAAACCGTTCCTTTTGTTCAGTATTTGGAGAATCTAGACCAAGAAAGTTACAGCATTCTTCTCGCCAACCTTTTTCAATCATTATAGGTAATCTGACTATTACTACATTTAAAAAACTACCTACAGCAAGACCAATTAAAAAAACAAAAAACAAATAAAAAATAGGTTGAGCTTGAAGGAATTCAATGAATATATACACAGGCAGTTTCTACAGTTTAATTTTTCACCAAATTATTAAGTCATCAGCGAAAATAAGATATAAATATGGATATCAACTAGTTTGGTATTTTTATACAACTGCACCCATCTTAAAGATTGGTAGATACATACCAACGACAATACCGCCGATAACAACACCCAAAAAGGCCATAATCATTGGTTCTAGTAGGCTAGTCAAAGCTTCAACTGCATCGTCAACTTCTTGCTCATACCAGTCAGCAACTTTACCAAGCATTGTATCAATTGCCCCGGATTCCTCACCAATTGCAACCATTTGTACCACCATATTTGGGAATAAACCTGTCTCACGCATTGACGCTTGAAGTTGTGTTCCTGTTGAAATTTCATCTTTCATTTTCATCGTCGCATCATGAAAAACAATATTACCAGTGGCCCCTGCAACCGAAGTCATTGCTTCAACTAAAGGGGTTCCCGCAGCAAACATAGTTTCCAAAGTACGTGCAAATCTTGCGATTGCAGATTTTTCCATTAAGTCACCAATCACAGGAACTTTGAGTACGGCACGATCAAGAAAATGTTGCATAGCAATTGACCGTTTTTTAAATTCAAGTAATCCAAATACGGTTCCACCTAGAATTCCAAACACCAACCACCACCAAGCGACGAAAAAATTAGAGGCATCTATTAGGAATTGTGTTAATCCCGGCAAATCAGCACCAAAACTTCCGAACAATGATGAAAATTGTGGAATTACAAAAATCATCAAAATAGTTATAACTATTATTGCAGCAACAACTACTGCAGCTGGATAAAAGAGAGCAGACTTAATTTTTGATTTTAACGCTTCCGTTTTTTCCAAGTAAGTTGCTAATTTATGCAAAATAGCTTCTAGAATACCAGCGTGTTCTCCAGCTTCAATAAGATTACAATAAAGAGAATTAAAATGAAGCGGATGCTTTTTTAGTGCGTCAGCCAAATTATTACCTGCTTCGACATCACCTTTTATAGCTAAGATTAATGATTGCATTCCTGCATTTTCATGGCCACGTCCAGTTATTTCAAATGATTGTACTAGTGGCACTCCGGAAGACATCATAGTTGCCAGTTGACGACTCCAAATACAAATATCTTTTGCTACAACTTTTGATTTACCACTACCAAAAAGAGGCTTTGGTTTCTTTTTAACTTTTGTAGGATTAATTTTCTGTCGTCTGAGTATCGCTTTAACTAGTGCTTCACTTTGCCCACTAATTTCTCCCTTTACCCTTTTCCCATTGCCATCCTTACCTTCCCAGATATACATTTGACTTGCTTTTACATTTGCCATTTTTATTTACTCTACTGTTACTCGGTTCACTTCCGCTAAACTCGTAATTCCATTAGCTGCCTTTTGCAAACCAGATCTTCTGATATCCCAAATACCCTCTTTTGCCGCCTGGTCTGCTAACACTACAGCATTAGCCTCTTCTATAATTAATCGTTTCATCTCATCTGTTATTGGCATAACCTGATAAATGCCCGCACGGCCCTTATAGCCTGGGTTATCTTCAGTCTCTTCACCAGGTCCATACAGATTAATCCCTTCTTTTATCATTTCTTCAGGAAAATCTTCTTTTTTAAGTGCGGAATCAGGCATTTCGATTGCTACTCGATTATCTGGATTCAATCGCCGAAGTAATCTCTGGGCAGTAATCAGATTAATAGACGTTGCCACCGCAAATGATTGTACACCCATATCTTGTAAACGAGTTAGTGTTTGTGGACCATCGTTCGTATGTAATGTTGACATGACCATGTGCCCCGTTTGAGCCGCTTTTACAGCAATTCCACCGGTTGTTATATCTCGTATTTCGCCAACAAGTATGATATCCGGATCTTGTCTTAGAAATGCCTTGAGCGCTTTTGAAAAATCCATACCAGTTTTTTCATCGATCTGAACTTGATTAACCCCAGGCAAATTAATTTCCACAGGATCTTCAGCAGTTGAAATATTTATATCTTCTTTATTTAAAATATTAATCCCGGTATACAAGGAAACCGTTTTACCCGAACCAGTAGGTCCTGTAACTAGAAACATTCCATAAGGTTTTATAAGGTTTGATAAAAACAATTTTTTCTGGTGATCTTCATATCCAAGTTGATCGATTTGTAAAGCAGCAGCATCAGAATCTAAAATACGTAAAACTACTTTTTCTCCAAATAGTGTTGGGCAAGTACTAACACGAAAATCAATTGATTTTGTTTTTGAGATTTTTAATTTAATACGACCATCTTGAGGTACTCGTCGTTCGGATACATCTAAGCGTGACATAACTTTTATTCGCGCTGCAATTTTTCCTGATAAACTCATTGGTGGTTTTGCCACTCCCGCAAGCACACCATCTACACGAAAACGTACCCGGTACATTTTTTCATAAGGTTCGAAATGAAGGTCTGACGCTCCTTTTTTAATCGCATCTAGAAGACATTTATTAACAAAACGTACAACAGGTGCATCATCAACATCCGAATCATCCTCCTCCTGTGGCCCATCTTCTGCAACTTCAAGATCATCTAAATTATCGAATTCGCTATCTTCCATGTTACCAAGACCGCCATCAGTTTCTTCAAGAATTTTATCTATTCTTTTTAATAATTTGTCAGCTTCGACGACAACGGCTTGAGCGTTTAACGATGTTGCAAATTTCATTTCATCAAGAGCTTGGATATTTGTTGGGTCAGAAACGGCCACTGTAAGACGATTCCCGCGTTTAAAAATTGGTAGTGCAGAATGTTTTTTTATTAAATCAGGACTCACAAGTTTTACTACGCTAGGATCAATATCTATTAAATCTATAGAAAGAATTGACATACCGAATTCTTTGGCAGAAGCGGATGCAATCGTGGAGCTCGAAACTAAATTTTGTTCTATTACGAGGTTTACAAAAGGAGTTTTCTTTTTCTGTGATTGTTTAAAGAGTTCCTCTGCTTTTTCTTGTTCAATATGACCCCCTCGCACTAAAGTACGCGCTAGACCACTTAGCACTATGCTTTTTTCTTGTGTTGCCATATTTTAGATTTCTTCAACATATTCATTAAATCATTATTCTAAATATAGATTATATGAGAGAAATAACCAACTTTAAATTGTCGCGAAAGTGGTAAAAAATGGCTAGAAATTCTATTAATTTCAAAATTTTCTATAAAAAGAAGGGATTATCCAGTGATATTTTGCGATGGGTGATTCTAGCTTGTCCTGAATTGTGCGCTTTCAATGGTCGTGCCCCATAAACAGGGTCAAAACTCTCTTTTCCAAGATAATCAAGGATATTGTCACTTATTTCTAACTTAATTTAAAATTGTGATTAAGCAATCCAAATCATTGTGGCCATTCGTCCTGTATTTCCATCTCGGCGATGCGAAAAGAATAAGTCACCCAATTCATACGTACAAAGGCCGCAGTCGTAAATTTTTTCTACCCCTGAGTTTTTAAGTAGCGTTTTTACAATATTATTTAAACAGCATGACCACTTTTGATTATTGTTTTTTTTGAATGAGTTTTCTAATGAATCTGAGTAGTTTAGAAAATTAGAATATACATCCTCGCCAATTTCATAGTGTTTCTTACTTATACATGGACCAATCCAAACAAATACTGACTCAGGACGATCAAATATTTTTATGGTATCGTCAATAATCCCCATACAAATACCCTTCCAGCCAGCATGAATGGCTGCAACTTTTGTGCCCTCATCATTACAAAATAAAATTGGAACACAGTCAGCTGTTGTTACAACACAGACCTTATTTTTTTTTGTTGTATAGCTTCCGTCAGCTTTTATATCTGTAGGTGTTTCGTCAACTAAAAGAATTTTTTTGTTATGTTCTTGTTTAAGCCAGATAGGCTCTGTGCTAATACCTAAATGCATTAAGAGTTCGATGCGGTTTTCTTTAACTTTTTTTGGGTCATCTCCGACATTAAGCGATACGTTAGATTCATTATATGGTGGGCTACTATGCCCACCAACTCTAACTGAAGTTCCTGCCTTTACATGATTCGGCGCGGGCCAGCCAGCTTTCATCCAAAATTTTTCCATTTTTTTAATCATCTATTTCTAAGGCTTTTATTAATTTTTTCATATCATTAGGTAGCCCTGCTTTATAGTGGACCATTTTTCTTTGTGATGGGTGCGTAAATTCAAGATTATAAGCATGCAAGGCCTGGCGCCTGAAATTTTTTATACACTCACGCAAAGAAGCTTGGATTCCTTTTTTTATAAAGGTGTTTTTACCATAGAGAGGATCGCCAATTATAGGGTGTTTTATACTATTCATATGCACCCGAATTTGGTGAGTTCTTCCTGTGTCGAGTTGTATGTCAAGGTAGGTGTAATGTTGATATTTTTTTATTATCTTGAAATGAGTCGTTGCTAATTTACCTTTGCTAGTGACAGCCATTTTTGTTCTACGCGTAGGATGTCTGCCTATTTTATTTTCAATTGTTCCGCCAGCAACTAGTTGCCCACAAATTATTGCCCTGTAATTCCGCTTAATATTCCTTTGCCGAAGCTCTTCTACTAAAAAAGTATGTGACTCAATTGTTCGGGCTATAATCATAATGCCAGTTGTATCTTTATCTAATCGATGAATTATGCCTGCACGAGGTATGCTCTCAAGTTTTTTGTCAAAGTTTAATAAAGCATTTACGAGTGTGTGTGCTTGGTTTCCCGCTCCTGGATGTACCACTAAGCCTGCCGGTTTATTTATTATTATGGTTTCATTATCTTCGTGTATTACATTAAGATCGATTGGCTCCGCTTGATCTTTGACAACATTTCTAAGCGTTGTATTTATCTTGATAATATCACCACAATTGACTGCATTACGCTGTTTATAGTTTGAATTATTAACTGTCACTTCTCCTACTTTAATCCACGATTGTATTTTTGAACGTGAGTATTTAGGAAATAATTTTGAAAGAACTAGATCGAGACGTTCCCCCCCAAGCTCTTTCGGTACAACGGTTTCTAATTCAATTTTTTCCATAATCTTCGGATTTTGCTCTTAATCTAGTATTAGGTTAACCTAGATATTATGCGTAATTTAGTGTTTTTTTTAGTTATTTTTTCGTTACCAGGCTGTTCCTATTTTGACGAAAAAGAAGACCATACAAAAAACTGGAATGCCGATCGTCTTTATGCTGAGGCAAAGGGTAATTTAGATGCCGGTAATTATTCCCAGGCAATCGATTTTTATCAGCGATTAGAAGCTAGATATCCATTTGGGAAGCATGCACAACAGGCGCTTTTGGATTTAGCGTACAGTTATTTTAAAAGCGAACAACATGATGCTTCGATTTCAGCATGCAGTCGTTTTATCAAATTATATCCACAAAATCTACACATTGATTATGCTTATTATTTAAAAGGTCTAGCAAACTTTAACAAAGGGAAAGCCAGCATACAAAGATTTGTTCCAGACGAATTTGCTGATGAATCACAAAGGGATCCGGGAGCAGCGTTTGAGTCGTTTCAAGATTTTTCTGAGCTGATCAAAAGGTTTCCTGAAAGTCAGTATATTGAGGATGCAGAACAACGCATGCGACACTTGAGAAATAATCTTGCTGAGAACGAAGTTCATGTAGCAAATTATTATATGCGGAGAGGCGCGTTTATTGCGGCGGCAAATAGAGCAAGATATGTTATTGAAAATTATGATCGCACACCAGTTGTCCCTGAGGCTTTAGTTATTATGGCCAAAGCTTACCGTGTTCTGGAAATGGAAGATCTAGCAAATGATGCGATAAGAGTATTAAAACTGAATTATCCAAATCACCCAGGTATCTATCAAGTGGAAGAACTGGAGGTCAAATAATTTATTTTTTCTCAATATAGCCAGAGCTAATCGGGTATCGCCTATCTTTTCCAAATGCTTTTTTGGTTATTTTAACTCCCGGAGCAGCTTGCCTACGTTTATATTCGTTTTTGTCAACAAGATTAACAATTTTATATACAGTTTCCGCATCATAACCATTTTTAACGATCTCTTCGGGGTGTTTGTCAAACTCAATATATTGCTCAAGTATTGGATCAAGTATTTCGTAATCAGGAAGCGTATCTTGATCTAATTGATTATTACGTAATTCTGCTGTTGGCGGTCTATTGATTATATTCTCAGGAATAATTTTTTCTTCTTTATTACGCCATTTTGCAAGTTGATAAACTAATGTTTTCCAAACATCTTTGAGTGGAGAATAACCACCCGCCATATCACCATACAACGTAGCATAACCAACAGATATTTCGCTCTTATTCCCGGTTGTTAAAACTAGTTTATTGTATTTATTCGATATTGCCATTAAGAGTATGCCTCTACTACGCGCCTGTATGTTTTCTTCTGTTGCATCTACTGGCAACTTTTTAAAAATAGGTTTGAGTGCTTGGAGAAAAGCAGAAAATGGTGGTTCAATAGAGATAATTTCATATGAAACCTTCAGTTTTTTTGCCAATGTACAAGCATCATCAATACTCATTTTTGCTGTGTAGCGTGACGGCATAATTAAAGCCTCTACATTTTCTGGTCCTAATGCATCCACCGCAATACACAGCGTGAGCGCAGAATCAATACCACCAGACAATCCAATGACTACACCTTGAAAATTATTCTTTCTAACATAGTCTTTTACACCCATAACGAGTGCGTTATAAATACTCTCTTCTTTGATTAAATTTAGATTAACTTCTTTTTTTGTTTTACTTTTAATTTCTGATTGTTTGGTATCTATATAAGCTTCATATAAGCCTTCTCCAAATTCTGGAACTCGAAATATAACATCCCCATTTTTATCAAATATCATAGAGTTTCCATCAAAAATCAGCTCATCTTGTCCGCCTACTAAATTAACATAGACAATACACATATCAGACTCAGATGCTCTTTTCGAAATTATACTTTCTCGCTCACTATTTTTATTTTTATCATAAGGCGATGCATTTATGTTAAATAGTATTTTTGCATTTTTAGCAGCGGCATCCACCACCGGTTTTGAAACCCATATATCTTCACAAATACTTAGCGCTGCAGTTACTCCATTTATTTCAAATAAGCACGCTTCATCACCAGGTGTAAAATACCGCTTTTCGTCAAATACACCATAATTCGGCAAGTATTGTTTATGATAGGTTTTTTTTATTTCTTTTTTATGTATAAGACTGCAAGCATTATAGAGTACCCCGTCTTTTTTTAACGGATGACCCAGAATAACGTGAATATTATTTGTTGCTGATTTTATTTTTTCTAATGCGATATTTATAGACTTATTAAATGCAGGTCTTAATAATAAATCTTCTGGTGGATAAGAACTAACGCTCAGCTCTGGGAATATTATAATATCTGCATTGTATTCTTCATTTGCTTTTTTTATTGCCCCAATTATTTTTTTAGTATTACCCTCAATATCACCAACAGTGAAGTTGAGTTGACCAATAATTATATGGATATTGTTATTTATCATAATCTGCAATTGAGATTTTTATTTCAGAAAAACTAAAATGCTATTTTTTGTGCCTATTATAGTACTTTTCGGGCCACCATCCCCTCACATAGTTTTGAGCTACCAGCGAATAAAACAGGCCATTTTTGGTAAAAATCTAATTTTAAAAATAAGGGTTCTACCAAGCCCAGATCATGTTCTGATCTGTATTGAGAGGGTTATTTTTTTAAGAGAAAAATTTAATCAAATTTATTTAATAGCTAATAAAATCATATATTTAGCAAAATACTTAGGGGATATCGATATAAAAAAAAGGGGGGGATAAAACAAGTTTTATGGCCCTTTTTGAAAGGAATTTTTGATAATTTTAGAGTTATTGGGAGCATATAAAATGTTGCTTTTCTCTGTTTGAGACCTATAATTTAGTCCTCTTGAGTTATTGAGTTTTAACGTTAAGACTGATATTTGTAATAAACTAGTTTCTTCGAAGGAGAGGTAGGGGATGAAAAATCAACAAGGTTTTACATTAATAGAATTGATGATTGTGGTGGCTATTATCGGTATTTTAGCTGCTGTCGCAATACCATCATATAATGATTACACGGCACGCGCACAGGTTACTGAGGCCGTGAATTTGACGGGTGGCATAAAGACCTGTATTGCGGAAGGTATATCTGATAAGTCAAAAGCTCCAACCTTAGTCCAATGTGGGCAAACGGATGGGGCAACTGGTATAGGTAAGTATGTCGATAGCTTAGCTTGTTCCGGTTGTGATACAAGCCCTGTTCCTGATACTGGGGTACGTATAATCGCGACGTTTAAGACATCTGAAGTAAGCAAACAAATAACGGGCGGTACTTTTGCTATTGCAACACTCGATGGCAATAACTGGGACTGTGGTAATCTCGGCTTGGCTTCTGCTGACACAGATTTGGATGATAAGTTATTGCCAGGCGCTTGTAAGCCATAAGCTCTAATTTATAATTAATAAAAAAAGCCGGTGGTAACCGGCTTTTTTTTAGGTCGTTATTTTTTTATTCAGGTTTTAATTCATTCAATAGTTTATAAAATAAATTTTCATGCTTTTCAGCGTAAGATTTTTAACATCGCTTTTATCATTTTTGGGTTAGCTGAAATTATATTTCCAGTTTTCATAAAATCAATTTCACCCATAAGCTCAACATTTATGCCCCCTGCTTCTTGAACGATTAGTGCCCCTGCAGCAATATCCCATGGTTTCAAAGCAAATTCCCAAAAACCATCGAGCCGTCCACACGCAACATAAGCTAGATCTAGTGAGGCAACACCGGCTCTTCTTATCCCTGCGACTTTCGGAAAAAAAGCTTTAAAGCTTTTTATGAAGTGTGTCACTGCTTTTTCATTATTATAAGGAAAGCCGGTACCAAGAAGTGCACCATCGAGTGACTTTTTACTGGTTACCCTGATTTTTTTATTATTTAATAACGCCCCTGTTCCTTTTGATGCGGTAAAAAGTTCCTGTTTTAATGGGTCATAGATAACAGCTTGATCGAGTACCCCTTTGTGTTGTAAAGCTATAGAAACAGCAAAGTGAGGAAAGCCATGCAGAAAGTTAGTTGTGCCATCTAGTGGGTCAATAATCCATAAGAAATCTCCTTCACCACTTAGCCCCGTTTCTTCTGCCAAAAAAGCATGATTAGGATATGCATTTTTAATAGTATTAATAATAATTTTCTCAGCGTTTTTATCGACTTCTGTGACAAAATCATTTGTTCCTTTACTTTCAATTGATATATCACATGCGCGATCCATTTCACGTACAATAGAATCACCCGCAGCTCTAGCTGCGCGAATTGCGATATTAAGCCTGGGGTGCATACAGTTCTCCGAAAGATTAAAAACTTATTCTACGTTGTTGGTAATTATGAGTGAAGCAACACTGAAATGAAAAGTATTTTTGATAAAGTAAGTATAGTTTTAGTTAGTACAACACATCCTGGTAACATAGGCGCAGCAGCTCGTGCCATGAAAACAATGAGCCTGAAGAATTTACGTCTTGTTAACCCATTAAATTTTCCATCAGCTGAAGCCAGTGTGAGAGCGGCAGGCGCCGATGATGTACTCGCTGAATGTAAACAATTCTCAAATCTGGAAGAGGCTATAAAGGATTGTGATTTAGTTATCGGTACAAGCGCACGTATAAGAGGTATCCCTTGGCCTATGATTCATCCACGTGAGTGTGCAAAAAAGATTTCGAAAAAGGCCTATTCCTCCATTGCAATTGTCTTTGGAAGGGAGAGTTCTGGCCTGTCAAATGAGGAATTGCAATTATGCAATATGGTATTAAAAATCCCTACTAATTCGGAATACAATTCCCTCAATCTTGCAGCTGCGGTTCAAATCATATGCTATGAAATGTACCTAGTAGTTAGTGATATCAATACCATTGAGTACGAAAAAAATAATCTTGTGTTTATTAGCCAGGAGAAAATGGAGCAATTTTATAAAAATTTAGAAGATTGTTTTATTCGGATTGGTTTTTACGACACTAATAAACCAAAAAAGTTAATGCATAGAATTCGTCGATTATTTAACCGGGCTCAATTATATGAGAGCGAATGGAAGATACTACATGGTTTTATATCAAAAATTCAGGAAAAAACAAAAAACAACCATAATTAAATCGCAAATATTAAAATCATGTTCTAAGATTAGTCATGGAAAATAAAATATTTGAGAAGATGATTGCTCTTGAGAGCAATCATTGGTGGTTTGTTGCAAGAAGAAAAATTATTTTTAGTGCCATTAATAATTTAGATCTTCCGAGGAATATAAGAATTTTAGATGCGGGTTGCGGTAATGGAGACAATCTATCATTGCTATCTCATTTTGGAGATTTAGTGGCATTTGAAAAAAATGAGGAGGCGTTTAGAAGGGCAAAATCCAAAAAAATTGGCCAAATATATAAAGCTGAACTACCGTATAATTTACCTAGCAACATCAAAACAAACTTTGATCTAATAGTATTACTTGATGTGCTTGAGCATATCGATGATGATAGTCAAAGTCTTACTACTGTTAGAAGCTTAATGAATGACAAGGCATTGATTTTGATAACTGTCCCTGCTTTTCAGTGGCTTTGGAGCGATCATGATGTTCTTCATCATCACAGACGTCGATATTCAAAATCAACCCTCAAAGAAAAATTAGATTTATCTGGATTCAGGGTGAAATATATTTCTTACTTTAATACTTTACTCTTTCCTTTTGCACTAGTAGAGCGAATTAAACAAAAAATATTTCCTCCATCAACTGAAGAAGTTTTAAAGATACCAAACAATAAAATTAATTTTTTGTTTGAGAAAATATTTAGTTATGAAGTAAATTTTATAAATAAAATATCATTTCCATTTGGGCTGTCATTGCTTGCTATAGCAGAGAAAATAAATTATGAATGAGGAAAAACAAAATAAATTACTATCTATTGTATCACCTGTATACAATGAAGTAGAAAATCTAGACGAATTTTACTCACGAGTTTTAAGCGCGACTGGAGATTTAAATTTAGAAACAGAGATTATTTATATTAATGACGGTAGCCAAGACAACTCTATTCAGGTTATCAATAAGCAAAGTAAAAATGATGACCGTGTTGCTGTTATTGACTTAAGTAGGAATTTTGGAAAAGAAATAGCATTAACAGCGGGTCTAGACCATGCTTCTGGTGATGCGGTTATTGTTATTGATAGTGATTTGCAAGACCCCCCTGAATTAATACCAAAATTAGTAGAAGAATGGCTCAATGGCTATGATGTTGTAAATGCTAAACGTATAAAAAGAAAAGGCGAGGGTTCTTTAAAAAAAATAACATCATATATTTATTATCGCCTATTGTTTTATCTCAGCGATATAAACATTCCTATAGATACTGGTGATTTTCGTTTATTAAATAGATGTGCACTTGATGCTCTGTTGAAATTAAGAGAAAAGCATCGTTATATGAAGGGATTGTTTGTTTGGGTTGGTTTTAAACAAAAAGAAATTGAGTATGAGAGGGAAGCAAGATATAAAGGTAAAACCAAATGGAATTTTTTTAGTCTATTTAATTTAGCTTTTGACGGGCTTACTTCATTTTCTATTATACCATTACGATTGGCTTCAATTGTTGGTTTCTTATCAGCATTCTTTGGTTTTTTTTATGGGTTAACGATTGTTGTTAAAAGACTATTTTTCCAAGAACAGGTTGTTGGTTTCACATCACTTGTTGTGCTTATAACTTTTTTTGGCGGCATTCAATTGCTTTCCATTGGCATTATTGGAGAATATATAGGAAGAATTTTTAATGAAACAAAAAATAGACCACTTTATATTGTAAAAAATATAAAAGAGTCTGTATTTTCTAATAGGTCTTAATTCAACCTGATTTACATTTTGTAAATCTTTTATTTAAAATAATGAGAATATCTGAAAAATATTGGTTTATTTTTGCATTTCTAATCTACTTGATAGCCGCATGGTTTAGTGTTGGCCATTATCACGATGACGAGTATTACCAGATATTGGATTTTGCCGCATACAAGCTTGGTTTTGAAATGCAACATACAGTTATGTGGGAATACAAGGAGGGCGTTAGAAGTGGGCTACAGCCCTTTATTGCTTATGTAGTTGTTAAAGGATTAACGCTTATTGATGTGACATCGCCATTTATCTGGGCTTTTTATCTACGTTTACTCAGTTTGGCCATTTCATTTATTTCGATATTTGCTTTTTTTCAAGTCGTAAAAAAGGAAATAAATTTCGAAGAAAATCTAACCTGGGTTATTTTCTTTCTTTTATTTTCATGGATTTTAGTGTTTCTAAATGTTCGTTTTTCTTCAGAAGGTTGGGCTACTTCATTATTTTTATTTGCTTACGCATTATATTTTTTTCAAACCCAAAGTAAGATTAGAAAATATTTTTTTGTTGGCGTATTACTGGGATTTGCATTTTTATCAAGATATCAAATAGGTTTACTTATTTTTGGTTTTGGTCTTTGGGTGTTATTTCGGGGGAATGAAAAATTTTCACGATTATGTGTTCTAACGTCAGGTTTGATTTTTGCCATATTAATTGGTGTTCTTATAGATTATTGGTTTTACGGAAAACTGGTATTTAGTTTTTGGAACTATTTTGAATGGCATATAATAAAAGGCGCTATAGATAATCTTATTCAGCCTTGGTGGTTTTATGTCTATTACTCTATGGTACAGCTTATACCCCCAATTACTTTATTTGTGCCACTTATAATCATTGCTTTCTGGGCATTATTTCCACGCCATTCAATAACGTGGGCAACTATACCATTCATTGCATTTCATCATTATTTTGGGCACAAAGAGATGAGGTATTTATTTCCTGTTATACCATTTCTACCGGTTATGTTTGCAATGACTATTGAAGAGCTTGTGGAACGATTTAAATGCTTAGACACAGATATTTTAAAGCATATATGTCTATCTATAATCTATATATCACTATTTATTAACATAATATTGGTTCTTTTAACTATCACTTTACCTGCTAGCAAGGAAGTTGCTCATTGGCAGAATTGTTTTTCTAAAAAATTTCCTAGTGATTCAGTATTACTTACTTATGATCCAGACGGGTCTGGTTCGACAACCGGTGAGTTGGAGTTAGATTTTTATAATGTAAATAATATACCTATAATTTCTATTAGTAGTGAGGCTGAAATTATTAAAAAAATAATTGAATTTCCAAGCAAAAAATTATTTTATGCTGCCAGAAAGAAGGGCAGAGCAGCAGAACTTGCTAGTAACGGAATTTCAAGTAAGTTGATATGCCAGGCATTACCCGAATGGATTCTAAAAATTAATATAAATAATTGGACATCACGAGCAAGTATTTGGCAAGTTTGGGAGATTACCAAATAAAATTAAAACATTTTATATTTTTTTATTATTTAAACTGTACCCTTGATTTTTTATTATTTTCAATTATTTCTCCAATTAACCACGCAGTCTCACCATTATTATTAAGGTGATTAATAGTCTCTTCTATATTATCCTTTTCAACACACAATACTAATCCAACTCCACAATTAAATGTTCTAAACATTTCGTATGAATCAATTTTACCCCGATCGCTTAACCAATTAAATATATTTGGGATAGCCCACGAGTTTGTATCAATTATTACTGACAAATTATTTGGCATTACTCTTGGTAGGTTATCAATTAAACCCCCGCCTGTTATATGTGAGATTGACTTGATGGGTATACGTTTGATTAGATCTAGAATCTGTTTTACATAAATTCGAGTTGGCGTAAGTAAATGTTCTAATATTTTTCTATTATCCAGATTTTGATTTAAGTCCGAGTTAGTTTCTTTTATGATCTTTCTTATAAGAGAATATCCGTTGGAATGACAGCCGCTAGATGCAAGTGCAACCAATGCATCACCAGCTACTATATCTTCCCCCGTAATTATCTGATCTTTTTCGACAACTCCCACGCAGAAGCCAGCCATATCATAATCATGCTCCTTATACATTCCTGGCATTTCGGCAGTTTCACCCCCAATTAGACTGCACCCTGCCAGTGAGCAGCCTTTATTGATACCACTAATAACGGTTTCGGCAATATTAATATCAAGCTTTGAACAAGCAAAATAGTCTAGAAAGAATAAAGGTTTCGCACCTTGTACGATCACATCGTTTACACACATTGCTACTAAATCAATGCCAATTGTGTCATGTATGTTATTCTCAATAGCAAGTTTAATTTTAGTTCCAACACCATCTGTTCCAGACACGAGTATTGGTTGTTTATAGCTTAAAGAGCCAAGATCAAATAATCCCCCAAATCCACCAAGCTCTCCGATAACCCCTTTTTTATCAGCATTACTAATAGTCTTTTTCAGGCGTTGTACCAATTCATTGCCCTTTTCGATATTAACACCGGCTTCCTTGTAACTGATTTTTTTATTTATATCGTTATCCATATGGGTATGTTATCGGTGTCAGTTATTAACCGCAATCCTTGACTTAGTGGCAAGTCTTGCATAGCGTATTCTATATGAAACTCAGAATATTATGTTTTATATGTTTTTCTGCACTTATTTGCCAGCCAACTTATGCGATAAAAGTCTCTGGACTTTATCAAGCAGTGATTTCGGTCAGCGACGAATCAGCACCAAAACGTCGTATCGCTTTGAAACAGGGATTGGGTAAAGTTCTTATTAAAGTTACTGGCGATAGAAATATTAATAAAAGCATGGGTGTTAGCTCATTACTGGAACGCCCAGAGCAATTTGTTCAACAATATCGATATCGTCAAAATAATAATAAATGGGGCCAAAAAAAATTGACCCGTGAATTATGGGTTCAATTTGATGAAAATTCTTTAGATGAGGCACTTAAAAATAACGGCGTTTCAGTTTGGGAGAAAGAACGACCATCTATTTTAGTTTGGCTTGTTTCCCAAAGAAATGACAATCGATCGTTTGTAAATATTGAGGAAAATTTTGAATATTTAAAAATCTTAGAGAGTCGTGCCTCTGCTAGAGGTGTTAGTTTATTATTTCCGTTACTTGATCTTCAGGATGGCTCTAAAATCTCAGTTACCGATGTGTGGGGTGGATTTACAGAACCCATATTGGCGGCATCCGAACGTTATCAGGCAAATGCCATATTAACAGGAAAATTTACACAAATATTGCCAACTTTATGGGAATCAGAGTGGGCAGTTTATTTTGATGAACAAGCTATTCATTGGGTAAGTCAGAGTGATGTTGCTGATATTGTTTTAGAAGAGGGAATTGATGAGCTTGTGGACAGGTTAGTGTTACGTTATTCTGAAACCGGAGAGCAAAGCACAGGAGTAATTGAATTATTAGTTAATGATATTGGCAGTATTGACGAATATGCACAAACTTTTTCATATTTAACTTCACTTCAGTCTGTGAATACAGTTAATGTCAAACAAGTTACATCAAGATATATTGTATTTGAATTGACTAGTGATCGTGGTATAGCTGGTTTACATCAAGCGATTTCCCTAGGTAAAATTTTGGAACCTGTTGAAGGTGGCAATGAATTGGAGTATCGCTTTTTACCGTAATGAAAACACAAAAATTTAAATAACATTTTTTATATTTCATGAAATCTAATCGTACATCTTTATTACAAATACCTTTTGAATTTGGTAATTTTCAAAAAATAGATTTTACTTCATTTGTTCAAGGTGAAAATAAAAATCTGTTACACCTTTTAAATGTAATCGCCAAAAAAGAAAGAAGCCATTGTCTTTATATTTGCGGTTCCGAGGGAACTGGCAAGACTCATTTATTGCAAGCAACATGCAAGCAAGCTGACGAAATAAATTATCATGCTTCATATATCCCTCTTAAAAATCATAGGGACTTTAATCCAGAGATCCTAAATGGTTTGGGAAAGTTAGATTTAGTTTGCGTTGATGATCTTGAATTTATTTCTGATAATCTAGAGTGGCAGCAACGTCTGACTTTACTTTATAATGAAATTAGAGATAACAATAATTCAATTGTAATTAGCTCGGCTTTCTCTCCTAAAAATATTAACATCGAGCTTAATGATCTTAAATCTAGATTGGTTTGGGGGCAGGTATTTACAATAAAACCACCGGATGATCAATTAAAAATAGAAATACTAAAGAGAAAAGCAACAGAACGTTCATTTGAACTCAGTAACAACGTAGCAGAGTTCCTAATAAATCGATTCAGCAGAGATTTAAATTCATTAATAAAAATTCTTGATGAGATAGATCGTTCATCACTTGCCGCAAAACGAAAAATAACAATACCGTTTATTAAAGAATTAATCAGTTAGTTTTTTAGCAATTTTTGCTAACCGTTCCCCAGCAGCAAAACAAAGCTCTTTTTCGTTTTTTGTTACTGGAAGTTCATTTTTATTCCCAGCAACATGCGTTGCTCCATATGGTGTTCCACCCCCTTCTTTTTCAAATAAACCTGGTTCAGTATAAGGGAGTCCGACTAACAACATTCCATGATGAATCAATGGCAGCATCATTGACAAAAGTGTTGTTTCTTGTCCACCGTGTAAACTTCCTGTTGAGCTAAATACTGTCGCTGGTTTCCCAACGAGTCCACCTGAGATCCAAATATCAGATGTTGAATCAATAAAATATTTTATTGGAGCTGCCATATTTCCAAATCTTGTTGGGCTTCCTAAGGCGAGGCCATCGCAATTAATTAAATCATCATATGTAGCAAAGGGAGGTCCGCTCTCGGGGATATCTGATTTAATATTCTCCGATGTCGTCCTGACTGAAGGAACGGTCCTGAGATTCCCTTCGCAATTTTCTACAGATTCGACACCTCTAGAAACATATTGTGCCATTTCGGCAACACTACCTCCGTGGCTATAGTAAAGAACAAGAATTTGAGTCATTTTAAATGATACTTAGTACCAGTTCAGGCGGGCGCCCAATAACTGCTTTATTATTGACTAACACAATAGGGCGTTCAATTAATATCGGATTTTCAATCATAATTTTTAGTAACATCTCCGAATTATTCTGATATTTGCTGACATTGAGTTCTTTGTAGAGTGTCTCTCCTTTACGTATCAAATCTATTGGCTTTATATTCAACATTTTTAAAATATTCTCTAGTGTTTTATGATCAGGCGGTGTTTTCAAATACTGTATTACCTCCGTTTGAATACCTTTTTCTAGAAGTATTTCCAAGGTTTTCCTCGATTTTGAACATCTTGGATTATGAAAAATTTTTGCCTTCATTTCTACCCTATTATCCATTAAATATTTCTTAGATTATACTCACCGATTATGATGCGATATATAGAAAATAGTGTGAATAAATTTATTAAATTTCTGGTAATCATCTATTCAAGAACATTGTATATTCTTCGTCATTTTTATCTATCAAATGGTATGGAAGCCGCATCAGCCCTTGCTTTCGGATCTTTGCTCTCACTAGTTCCTTTACTTACCGTTATGTTTGGGTTTTTTGGTAGAATTTCCATACTTCAGGATTTTTCAGCTACGATACAAAATTTCATTTTTACTAATTTTGTCCCCGAGTTTGGGCAGGTCGTTGAACAATATATATATATATATTCCACAAAAGCATCACAGCTTACGATTAGCGGTAGTTTTATTCTTATTCTAGTTGCATTAATGCTGCTTGCAACAATTGATAATACTTTTAATAGAATATGGAGAATAAAGAAAAAACGAAATCCTGTTAAACGCGTATTTATTTATTTTTTATTACTTGTTTTAGGACCATTGTTAATTGGAGTCAGTCTTGCCTTAACTTCATACTTACTATCTATTCCTGTTATTGCGGATGTTGACACTACATACAATATAAGAACTCATTTATTGCACTGGCTTCCGTTTTTGATGACGTCAATTACTTTTATTTTGTTGTATATACTTGTCCCAAATTGTTATGTATCTAATAGGCATGCTGCAACAGCTGGGATTATTTGCGCAATATTATTTGAACTAGCAAAGTATGCATTCGGCATTTATATAAAAGAAATGTCGGATTTGGAAAATATTTATGGTGCGTTAGCAATTATCCCGCTTTTTTTTATATGGATTTATATTTCTTGGGTAATAATTTTGTTTGGCGCACATTTAACTTTTTGTTTATCTTTATTTCGTCCTGTGGATGGAAATAAGGTTTAAAAACTAAGTTTATAATTACGAGAGTGAAAAAATATTTATGAAGAAGAAAGCGATTAATTGCATTATAGGCGGCAGAGTCCAGGGGGTTGGTTTTCGTATGTCAACAAGTCAACAGTCTAAATTACTTGGTATTAAAGGTTGGGTTAAAAACCTTGATGATGGTAGGGTTGAAGTGTACGCGTGTGGAGAACAAAATTTACTTGTTCAATTGCGTAAATGGTTAGCGCACGGACCAAGTTTAGCAAGGGTTATCAATATTGAATGTATTAATGCTGATTATCAAAAATTTGATGATTTTTCTATACGTTAATTATTCTTAATTTTTTCTTTAATGAACGTAATTGCTTTTTTGATTTGAATATTTTGGTTCTCGTCATCCTGCCTCGCTTTGTATTCAATTTCACCAGCGTCTAAACCCTTTTCACTAAAGACAAAGCGATGAGGGATTCCAATCAACTCCATATCTGAAAACATCACCCCAGGTCTTTCATTTCTATCATTGAGCAAAACATCTACATTATTGTTTGATAATTCATCATAAAGGGATATAACTGCGTCACGTAAACGTATTGACTTGTGCATATTTACGGGAATTAGTGCCAGCTGAAAAGGCGCTATGGAAGTTGGCCATACAATACCTTTTTCATCATGATTTTGTTCAATAGCCGCAGCGACAATACGTGAAACCCCAATACCATAACAACCCATTGTTAAAGTAATTGATTTTCCATGCTCATCAAGACAATTCGTTTTCATGCTTGAACTATATTTTGTGCCTAGTTGAAAAATATGTCCGACTTCAATGCCACGTGCACACTCTAATGCGCTAGCATCCTTCTCTCCTAAATCTGCTTTAGCCCGTTCTAAACTGGCAGCATAATCTCCATTTTTAGAAAATACGATTTGGTCTTCTCCTGATTCTGCTAAAACATGAAATTCATGCGATTTATCTCCACCAATATTTCCAGAGTCAGCAATAACTGCACGAAATTTAAGACCAAGACGAGTAAATATTTTTGAGTATGTTGCATACATTTTCTCATAAGTTTCTTGTAATGATTCATCATTCATATGAAAGGAATAGGCATCTTTCATTAAAAATTCACGGGAGCGCATAATTCCGAAACGCGGACGTATCTCATCTCTAAATTTAGTTTGTATTTGATACAAAATAATAGGGAGTTGTTTGTAGCTTCGAACCTCACGTCTTACTAAATCTGTGATGACTTCCTCATGGGTTGGTCCAAAACAGAACTCGCGCTCATGACGATCATTTACCCGCAGTAATTCTGGGCCATACTGGTCCCAACGTTTGGATTCACGCCAGAGTTCAGCTGGTTGAATTGCCGGCATTAATATTTCTTGAGCATTAGCAGAATTCATTTCTTCACGAATAATAGCTTCCACTTTCTTTAATGTTCGGTAACCTAGTGGCAGCCATGTGTATATGCCCGAGGCTAATTGACGAATCATGCCTGCCCGCAACATAAGTTTATGACTTATTATTTCGGCATCAGCTGGTGCCTCTCTCAAAGTGGCCGTTAGTAATTTTGATAGCTTCATGCGTTGAATTATCTACATCATAAGTTAGAAAAAAATACCCAATTTGTAGTGATATAATGAATCATATCAGACACGGGTTGATAAGCGGTATCTAGCTGTATTGGACTAGTGAAATTAATAGGATTCAATATTCTATGAAGCTTTTATTTATGCTTAATTGGTTAATTCCAAGCCATTTCCTAGACAATATATCATAACACAGCTTGACCTAACCTAAGAATCTCAGTAACTTCCCGCGTTTTTGTACAAATTAATGTATATTTATAACTTCTACATAATAATTGGTAGGACAGATGTCAAAAAAGAAAGAAATTTTAAGAGGGGCAGAAATTTTCTGTCGTGCGCTGAAGGACGAAGGGGTCAAGCATTTGTTTGGCTATCCTGGTGGCGCCGTACTTCATATATATGATGCTCTTTACAAACAGGATGATGTTGAACATATTCTGGTGCGTCACGAACAAGGGGCAACACACGCTGCAGATGGTTATGCGCGGGCAACAGGAAAACCCGGCGTTGTGCTGGTGACATCAGGACCAGGCGCTACGAATGCGGTCACAGGTATTGCCACAGCCCATATGGACTCCATTCCATTAGTTGTCTTTACCGGGCAAGTCCCAAGAAAAATGATCGGAAATGATGCTTTTCAGGAAGTTGATTCTATTGGTATTACAAGACCCTGTGTGAAGCATAATTTTTTAGTGAAAGATGTTAAGGTATTAGCTGAGACTATAAAGAAAGCTTTTTATGTTGCAACTAGCGGACGACCAGGTCCAGTTGTTGTTGACATTCCAAAAGATGTTACGGCTGATTCTTGCTCGTATGAATACCCAAAAAATATTGATATGCGTTCATATCGTCCAGTTATCAAAGGACATCCAGGCCAAATAAAAAGAGCATCAAAATTAATTTTATCAGCAAAAAAGCCAATGATTTATTCTGGTGGGGGTGTAATTCTTGGTGAAGCGAGCAAGGAACTTACTAAATTCACCCAAATACTAAATTACCCTATAACTAATACACTTATGGGTCTTGGGGCATATCCGGCAACCGACAAACAATTTGTAGGGATGCTTGGGATGCATGGTACCTATGAAGCTAACATGGCTATGCATAATTGTGACGTATTGATTGCGATTGGTGCAAGATTTGATGATCGTGTAACTGGTGATCTTGAAAAGTTTTGTCCGTACGCAAAAATTATCCATATTGATGTCGATCCATCATCCATTGCTAAAAATGTGCCTGTTGATGTTCCGATTGTTGGTGATGTAAAACATGTTCTGAAGGATTTAAATGAAATTTTAAAGAGCGAGCAAGATAAACTTCAAGTAAATAAAAATGAACTTAAGTCTTGGTGGGATAAAATTCATGAGTGGGCAAAAATTGATTGTCTTAAATATGATCGGACATCTTCTGTTATTAAACCGCAGTTTGTAGTTGAGAAATTATGGGAATTAACAAAAGGTGATGCTTATGTTACATCAGATGTTGGACAACATCAGATGTGGGCCGCGCAGTTCTATAAGTTTGATAAACCAAGACGTTGGATTAATTCTGGTGGTTTAGGCACTATGGGTTTTGGGCTTCCTGCAGCGATGGGAGTTAAATTAGCTTTTCCGAATGAGACAGTTGCATGTATTACGGGTGAGGCAAGTCTTGTGATGTGCATTCAGGAGTTATCGACTTGCTTACAATATGGGACGCCAGTAAAAATTATAATCTTGAATAATCGTTATATGGGTATGGTTCGCCAATGGCAGGAATTTTTTTATTCTGGACGCTATTCACATTCATATATGGAAGCTTTACCCGATTTTGTAAAAATGGCAGAAAGCTATGGTCATATGGGCATTAGAGTTGAAAAAAGCAGTGGTGTTGAAAATGCTTTGAAAGAAGCTTTATCAATGAAGGACAAAACCGTGATAATGGACTTTATCACCGATCAGACTGAAAATGTTTACCCTATGATTGCGTCCGGCAAAGGGCATCATGAAATGCATTTGTCGTCTGAAAGGGAACTTGCTTAATTATGAGGCATATCATCTCATTGCTTCTAGAAAATGAGGCTGGAGCTTTATCAAGAGTTTCAGGATTGTTTTCAGCACGAGCTTTCAATATCGAATCATTATCGGTTGCACCAACCGAAGATCCGACAGTTTCTCGGTTAACTTTGGTAACCACTGGTTCAGATGCTATTGTTGAGCAGATAACGAAACAACTAAATAAATTAGTTGATGTCATTAAGGTGGTCGATCTTAATGAGTATGAACATGTTGAAAAAGAGTTATTACTGACTAAATTAATCGCGGAAAAAAAAGAAGACCATGAGACAGTTAAACGCTTAGTAGATACATTTAATGGCCGTATTGTTGATGTAACTAAAAATTTATATACAATCGAAATCACAGACACATGCGAAAAAATAGATGCTTTTATAACCACATTAGACGATCGTTTGATACTTGAAGTTGTTCGTTCTGGTGTGTCAGCCATATCACTTGGTGACAAAGCCATACAATCTTAAAACTATATTTGATGAGAGAAGTCCAATGAATATTTATTATGACAAAGATGCTGATTTAGAAATTATAAAGGATAAGCAAGTAGCTATAATTGGATATGGTTCCCAAGGGCATGCACATGCAAATAACCTTAAGGACTCGGGTGTTAATGTATGTGTTGGTCTACGTACAGGATCAGCATCCATTGAAAAGGCTAATTCCGCGGGGTTAGAGGTTAAACCTATCGCTGATGCTGTATCCACTTCTGATTTGATTATGTTATTGGCGCCTGACGAACATCAAGCTGAGTTATATAAAAATGAGATAGAGCCAAATATAAAAGAAGGCGCAACTCTCGCATTTGCGCACGGATTTAATATCCATTTTAAACAAATTATACCTCGCCCTGATTTGGATGTAATTATGGTTGCTCCTAAGGGCCCAGGGCATTTAGTACGTGCTACTTATGCAAGTGGAGGTGGAGTCCCTTCATTGATTGCTATATTTCAAAATGCGTCTGGACACGCCAAAGAGCTTTCTTTATCTTATGGGGACTGAAATCGATTTCGTGGACGAGTTAAACAATTCAGGGTTCAAGTTCAGCAACCCCAATGCGAAGCGTACATGCGGCTGCGGGGAAAGTTTTCGGGTGGCTTAGCTTTTAATTGTAATCGCCACCAAATTTATGTCCTGTTTTGGCTGAAATTTGGCTGTTCGTTCCAAATTGTCCTATAATTCCCTTGATTCGACAGCAGATCGAACCCAGGGGGCGATAATGATCTACCGGCATCTCAGCGGCGCAACCGTTGCCGTTGCACTT
>CAJWIE010000006.1 GCA_913041115.1 uncultured Legionellales bacterium
CGCCGCCACCTGCCATAAGAATGGGAATTAATTTCATCTAAACACTATTAATTATATTGTTTTTCAATTAGTTAAGGTAAATACCGTAATTTGCGTAAGCTTTAAAGCATGAATCTTATCAGATAAACTCAAAACAGTTGACAAACTCGCCCTGGTAGCTCAGCTGGATAGAGCGTCCCCCTCCTAAGGGGAAGGTCAGAGGTTCGAATCCTCTTCAGGGCACCATGAAAAGATAAAGATTCGCTATATTTGGTCCTTGATATTGACCGCAAGGAGAAGGTCTCTATACTCAAATAAATAGATTCGAGATAATTTTATTTTTCAGAGGGATTAGCTGAAAAATTAGGGGTATAACACAATGACAACAACCGTAAATCAATTACTTAACAGTAAAAATGATGAGATTTTCTCAGTCACCCCGGAAACACTCGTTATCGATGCAATCAAAATGATGGATGAAAAAAAGGTTGGTGCACTGCTCGTTACAGAAAAGAATAATAATTTGGTAGGAATTGTTTCAGAAAGAGACTACACCAGAAAAGTAATACTAAAAGACCGTAGTTCATCAAAAACAAAAGTTAATGAAATAATGACCTCTAATCTTAAAACAGCAGATCCTGCTCAATCTCTAGATGAGTGCATGGTTATTATGTCGCATAGTCATATTCGACATTTACCCATTGTTAAAGATGGTAAGGCAATTGGTATATTATCAATCATGGACGTTGTTAAAAATATTATTTCCGAACAAGAATTTACGATTGAGCAATTACAGCACTACATAACAGATACTACTTAATAAATTTATAGATCATCACTAGAAATTTGATATTAGTTATCGATAGAATTTTAGCGTTAAACTTTAATATTGTCAGTCATTCTCGTTCATAAAACTTATTATCTTATTTATTTTTCAAAAAAAATAACTTATTAAAAAATGTCATCATCAGCAAACAAAAAGACAATCAAGAAACAACTTAACGAAAACTACAAAATCTTAAGTAAATCTCATTTAAATGATTTGTTTAATGCGGACAAAAATAGAGGTAAAAGTTTCACGACTAAATTATCTAATCTATTTATTGATTTTTCAAAAAATCATATAACGAAAGAAACATTAACGCTATTGTTAAAATACGCTGAAACACTAAATATCAAGAAATCAATTGATGCTATGTTTAGTGGAAAAAAAATTAATACGACTGAAGAACGTGCTGTACTTCATTATGCGCTTAGAGGAAAACCAGAAAAAATAAAAGGATCTGAGAATAGTAAAATAGTAAAAAAAATGGAGGATGAACTTAAGAATATAAAAAAATTCACATCACTAATTCATGATAAAAAATTAATGGGTTGGACCGATAAACCATTGGATACTTTTGTAAATATTGGTATTGGAGGATCAGATTTAGGGCCAAAAATGGTCGTTAATGCGTTAAATCAATATCGCAAAAATAAAACTCGTTCATTTTTTATCTCCAATATTGATTACGAACAAATAGAATCACTAAAAAGAAAAATTAATCCAGAAACAACACTTTTTATTATCTCTTCTAAATCTTTCTCCACTGTTGAAACAATTACCAATGCAAACACAATAAAATCATGGATGATTGAATCTGGTTGCAATAATATTAACAGGCATTTTGTTATCGTAAGCGCAAATCAAGAAGCGGCAAAAAAATTTGGTATTAAAAAAGAAAACTTATTCCAAACATGGGACTGCATAGGTGGTCGATTTTCATTATGGTCGGCAGTTGGTCTTCCCATTTCACTTGCTATTGGTTTTGATAATTTTGAAAGAATGTTATCAGGTGCATATGATGTGGATGAGCATTTTTTAAATCAACCTTTTGAAAAAAATATACCTGTTACCCTTGCTTTGATTGATTTTTGGTATATAAATTTCTTTGACAGTAAAACACATGCGATTATTCCTTACGATGAATCACTTAAATACTTGCCTTCTTATTTATCACAACTCTTCATGGAAAGTAATGGCAAATCGACAGATTTATACGGGGAAAAAATTGACCATAGTACAGGAGCAATAGTTTGGGGAGAAGTCGGAACAAATTCACAACATAGTATCGGACAATTACTACATCAAGGTAAACACATAATGCCAATAGATTTTCTTGCGCCACTTTCAAAAAAAGGAGATCAAAAACATCATGAATTATTATTAGCAAACTGTTTTGCGCAAAGTCGTGCATTAATGCAGGGTTATAATAACAAAAAATCATATTTACATTTTGATGGCAACAAACCAAGTACAACAATTTTATATAATGAACTTACCCCTCAAATATTAGGTTCGTTGCTTGCAATATTTGAACATCGGGTCTTTATTCAAGGATTATTATTAGAAATCAACTCATTTGATCAGTTTGGTGTTGAATTAGGTAAAAAAATAGCCCTGGAAATTTCTGAAATTTTAGAAAAAAATGAAATAAATATTAATATTGATTCTTCTACTAAAAATTTACTAGATATTTATAAAGAATCCAAAAAAAACGATACTAAAAACTAAAGTATGAAAGCAATTATTCTTGCTGCAGGAACAGGAAACCGCTTGGGGGAATACTCAAATAACAAACCCAAAGCATTATTAGAGTTTGATGGTAAAAGCCTATTAAAACGTCATATCGAAATACTAAAAGCACATGATATTGAAGATATAATTATTGTTACTGGATTTGAATCAAAAATGATAATCGAGCATCTTGATAACTTACAGACTCCAATACATTACATACTAAATGAAAGTTATAATGAAGGCAGTATTCTCAGTTTGGAATGTACGAGAGAAATACTTCTTAATGATCCCGAGTTTATACTGATGGATGCAGATGTTTTATATGATAGTAGAATTATCACGCGTCTGATTAATACAAAAATTAAAAATTGCCTATTACTAGATCGCAATTTTATAGACGGGGACGAGCCTGTAAAAATTTGCGTTGACAACAACGGAATTATCAATGAGTTCGCAAAAAAAATTCCAGATAAACATGAATATAATTTCCAAGGCGAGTCAGTTGGATTTTTTAAATTTGATAATTCAATTGGAAAAATATTAGTATCAATCATAGATGATTACATTGTAAAAAAGGAAAACGAAAAACCTTATGAAGAAGTAATACGAGATTCAATACTAAAATTTCCTGAAAAATTCGGTTTTGAAGATATTTCTGGTATTCCCTGGATTGAAATAGACTTTCCTGATGATATTGAACGCGCTTCAAATGAAATATTACAAAGAATTACTAATATTGAGTAATTTAAATAATTATGACTAATAAATGCAAACAACTTCGCTGCCTTCTTGAATCAAATACACTCGAATTTATGCTTGAAGCACATAATGGTATCTCAGCTACCATAGTTGAGCGTGCTGGTTTTAAAGCAATTTGGGGGAGTGGATTTGCTATGTCCGCACAATTTGGAGTCCGTGATAGTAATGAAGTAAGTTGGACGCAAGTAGTCGACATGCTTGAATTTATGTCTGATGTTACTTCCATACCTATCCTACTTGATGGAGATACCGGGTATGGTAACTTCAATAACATGCGAAGACTTGTTTCGAAACTTGAGCAACGTGAAATCGCCGGTGTTTGCATTGAAGATAAACAATTTCCAAAAATAAATAGCTTTATTGATAGTAATAAGCAACCCCTTGCTGATATTGATGAATTCTCTGGAAAAATAAAAGCAGGTAAGGATTGTCAAACTGATAATAATTTTTGTATTGTTGCAAGAGTTGAAGCATTAATTGCAGGCTGGGGTTTAAAAGAAGCCCTTATTCGTGCAGAAGCGTATCATGAAGCTGGTGCTGATGCGATATTAATACATAGCAAATCTCACAGACCTAATGAGATATTAGAGTTTGCAAAAGAATGGGCAAATAGATTGCCACTTGCCATCGTTCCAACAAAATACTATAGCACCCCAACTGATGCATTCCGTAAATCAAATATTAGTTTAGTAATTTGGGCTAATCATATGATTAGATCAGCAACAAAAGAAATGATTAAGAATAGTAGAAACATATTTAAATCCGAATCAGTGGCTGATATAGAGGAAAAAATTTCAACAGTTGAAAAAATTTTTGAATTACAAGGAGTTGATGAACTAAATGAAGCTCAAGAAAGGTATCTTAGAGAAAAGTTAGACGTTAGTGCCATTATCCTGGCGGCAACTAGAGGGAGTGAGCTTCATGAATTAACTCAAGATAAACCAAAAACAATGATAAAAATTGGTGGTGAAGTATTATTAGCGCGCACGGTTAAACAATTTAAAAAAATTGGTATTAATAAGTCGGTGGTTGTTGCTGGTTATAAAGCGGAATCAATAGATGTTTCTGGGGTAAAAATTCGAGTCAACAAAAATTATAAAATTGGTAATGAATTAATATCACTAATTTGCGCTAAGGATGATTTTGATAATGATATGGTAATTACCTATGGTGATTTACTTTTTAGAGAACACATACTAAGGGATTTATTAGAAGTAAATGGAGAAATTGTAATTATTGTAGACTCTGCATCAGATAACCCTAACATAACCGGATCTCCTGATGTTGCTTATTGTAATCAGGATGATGATCGTTCTCCTTTTATGCAAAATATAACACTAAAAAAACTTTCATCTAAAACTGAAACCAATGAAATAAAACCTTCTGGTTATTGGATTGGAATGATGCGAGTCAGACAAGAAGGTCGTAAATGGATAGAGGCTGCGATAGATGATCTTCAACATTTATCAAATTTTAGGGAACTAACAATACCTGACCTACTCAATCATATTATTGCACAAGACAAAACGATTAATGTGCACTACATAAATGGCCACTGGCTTGATGTAAATTCAATAAATGATATCGATGCTGCTGGTGATTTTACGCAATAAAAAATTAGAGAGAATGATTTGATAGAAGCAAAAGATTTCATTGAAGCTGCCAGAAAACTAGGTTTTGTCCGCTACACCGGCGTTCCCTGCTCGTTTCTTACTCCTTTCATTAATTATGTAATTAACGATAATTCATTAGAATATGTATCATCTTCAAATGAGGGTGATGCGTTGGCAACAACTTCAGGTTCGGTGATTGGAGGGCAACGCTCAATTGTGATGATGCAAAATTCGGGTTTGGGTAATGCAATAAGCCCGATAACATCATTATCCCATGTTTTTAAAATTCCATTTCTAATCATAGTCACTCACCGTGGGCAACCAGGTGTCAAAGATGAACCACAACATGAATTGATGGGTAAAATAACAAAAGATTTATTTGATATCATGGAAATACCTTCAGAAACATTTCCAAATGTGAAAAAAGCAATAATACCGGCACTAGAACGTGCTGAAGAGTATATGTCAAAAGAACAACGTCCTTATGCATTTATTATGAGTAAAGGAACAGTTGCGCCACAAGAACTAGATAATCAATTGCTTAATAATATTGCAAAACGTAAAAATGAAATTCATTCTCTGTTTAGTAAAAAGGTAACGAGCTTGGATCGGAATACAGTGTTACGCCGTATAATTAAAAACTCGCCCAAAGATAAAACCATTTTAATTGCTACGGCTGGATATACCGGACGTGAATTGTTCTCTATTGAAGATCGGGATAATCACATTTATATGGTAGGTTCAATGGGATGCGCCTCTTCTTTTGGTCTGGGGTTAGCATTAGCCAGACCAGATTTAAAAACAATTGTTATTGATGGTGATGGGGCGGGATTAATGCGCATGGGAAATTTTTCAACGATTGGAACTTATGCTGGTAATAATCTTATTCATATACTTCTTGACAATGAAGTTCATGACTCAACTGGTGCACAATCCACAGTCTCAAAAAATATAGATTTTTCCATGATCGCCAAAGCATGTGGGTACAGTACAATTTTTAGTGGTAATAAAATCGAATTAATTGATGAATTATTTTTAACGGAAAAAAATGAAGGGCCTATATTTGGTCATCTAAAAATTTGCTCTGGTACAATAGAGAATCTGCCAAGACCTAATATCAGACCAGATCAAATACTAAGACGAATGATGCGACATATTAATACTAGTTTTTAAAATGAATATTCTACTTAACCCGGGACCAGTTGTACTAAGTAAACGTGTCAGAGAAGCATTACTTAAACCTGACCTATGTCATCGCGAACTTGAATTCATCGAACTCCAAAACAAAATTCGCAATAATCTCCTTAATATATACAAACTTCCGGCTGAAAAATGGGCTGCAGTTGTTTTCACTGGTTCTGGTACATCAGCAATGGAGTCAATGATAACGAGTCTTGTTCCTATACATACAAAATTATTGATTATTGAAAATGGTGTCTACGGCGAACGTCTGACTAAAATTGCAAAAATACATGATATTGACCATGTGGTGTTGCATCACGAATGGGGTGAAGAAATTAATCTTACCAATCTAAATAACGAACTGCAGTATCATAAAGAAATTTCACATATTGCTGTTGTTCACCATGAAACCACTACTGGTTGTCTAAACAATATTGAAAAAATAGCTAATATATGTAAAAAACACAAAAACATATCCCTGTTAGTTGATGCGGTAAGTAGTTTTGGCGCAGAAGAATTAAAATTTGAAAAGTGGAATATAGCGGCCTGCGCATCAACTGCCAACAAATGTCTTCATGGTGTGCCTGGGGTATCTTTCGTCATTACCAATAGAAATGCTATATCATCAATGGCAGCAACATCTGCGAGAACACTTTATCTAAACCTTATTGATTATCTGGACGCTCAAGACAATAACAAAACACCATTCACGCAATCAATTCAGACTTTTTACGCTCTTGATGAAGCGTTAGAGGAATTAATTGAGCTTGGTGGTTGGGAAAATCGTCAAAAAAAATACCGATCTCTAATGGATTTGGTCAGAAGAGAATTTGAAAATTTAAAAATTAATCCGTGTCTTAATCGAGATAAGTCATCCTGCGTACTAAACTCTTTCTATCTCCCTGAGGGAATCAGTTATCAAAAATTACATGATGAATTAAAAAAAGAAGGTTTTATTATTTATGCAGGACAAGGTGGTCTAAAAAAATCATTTTTTAGAATATCGTGTATGGGTGATATTTTGGAAGACGATATCAAAAGGTTTATCTTGGTAATAAAAAAAATTTTGAAGAATTAAAAACTAGTTAATTTTTTCTTTTTTTTGTGTAGGCTCACTAATTTGTTCCATAATAAAATTAAGTATACCTTCATAATCTAAACGTGCATCCTTCAGCATGTCATCCCTTGTGCCGTGCTGGATAAGTCTATCCGGAAGACCATGATTTATAATTTTCTTTTCAACGCCATATGCCGCAATAACCTCATTCACAGCTGAGCCTGCGCCACCATGGATAACGTTTTCTTCTACAGTAATAATTAAATCATGTTGATTACACATATCCAAAATAACTGACTCGTCAATAGGCTTAACAAAGCGCATATTAACTACCGTTGCATTAATTTCTTTGCCAATGCGATCACATGTATCAACCATAGCGCCAAAAGCCAGTATGGCAATATTTTTACCTTTACGTCTAACTTCTGACTTACCAATAGGTATTGGGGTCATTTCTTTTATCACTTTTACACCGGGACCTTTGCCGCGAGGATAACGGACGGCTGTTGGTTGGTTAAGTTTGAAACCCGTATATAACATCTGACGACATTCGTTTTCATCTGATGGGACCATCAAAATAATATTTGGTAAACAACGCATAAAAGTTAAGTCGTATACGCCATTATGTGTTGGGCCATCAGCGCCGACACACCCTGCCCGATCTATGGCAAATAATATTGGTAAATTCTGCAGACAAACGTCATGTACCAATTGATCGTATGCGCGTTGCAAAAATGTTGAATAGATAGCAACAACTGGCTTTAATCCATCGCATGCCATCCCTGCCGCAACAGTTACACCATGTTGCTCTGCTATCGCTACGTCAAAGTATTTATCGGGGTGCTCTTTTTCAAACCTTACCAAACCCGAACCTTCTCGCATTGCAGGTGTAATTGCGGCAAACCGCTGATCTTGCTTAGCCATATCGCATGCCCAATCACCAAAAACCTGACTATAGCTTGGCGCAGAATTTAATTTACCAGAAGAAACTATTCCCTTTTTTGGATCAAATGGAGTTACTCCGTGATATCTAATAGGATCATCTTCCGCAAGAGCATAACCTTTACCTTTTTTTGTGATCACATGTAAAAACTGTGGTCCCTCAAGTTTTTGCACATTCCTTAATGTACTTATTAACGCAGATAAATCATGGCCATCAACTGGGCCGATATAGTTAAAACCAAATTCCTCAAATAAAGTACCGGGTATAATCAAACCCTTGACATGTTCTTCGGCACGTTTTGCAATTTCGAGCGCTGCGGGAATATTAGATAATACTTTTTTCCCACTCTCTCTTACGCTTGAATAAAATTTACCAGATAATAACTGTGCAAAACGATTTGAAAGTGCCCCAACATTAGGTGATATCGACATATTATTATCATTTAAAATGACTAATAAATTGCTACGCTGAGCTCCAGCATGATTTAATGCCTCAAATGCCATTCCAGCAGTTAGCCCGCCATCGCCAATAATCGCAACACATTTTCTTTCCAAACCTTGTCTTGCAGCAGCAGTCGCCATACCCAATGCTGCGCTAATTGATGTGCTAGAATGACCAACACCAAAAGTGTCATATTCACTTTCATCTCGTTTCGGAAATGGGGCTAACCCTTCCCACTGACGTATTGTATTTAAACGTTCTTTTCTTCCAGTTAGTATTTTGTGTATATATGCCTGATGTCCAACATCCCAAACTAATCGATCTTCAGGTGTATTGTATAAATAATGTAAAGCAACCGTTAATTCTGCAGCGCCTAAACTTGCAGCGAAGTGTCCTCCACTTTTACTTACTGAATGTAAAAGAAACAACCGTATCTCATCAACAACCTGCTCTAATTGAGAATCAGGTAATTTCCGAAGATCGGCTGGAGATTGAATCTTATCCAATAAAGGTGTATTGATTTCTCTACTCATAGAAATTACATAAACAAAAAATCCATTATGAATAGTGGTCAAAGGTCATGCAAGAAAATTGACTGAAATTTAAATATAAAATATAGCAGTACATATTAAATCTTCATATGTATCAATATTGTACATTCACCGCCACATCACTATAATCTTGGGAAGAAAAGGAAAAATACTAGCGCATTTTTAAGAGAAATATCCAGAATTAGAGGTCTTATGAGCGTTCCACTACTTCAGCAATATAGGGTTGGAAAATATATTATTAGCAAAAAACTAAGAGGTATCGAGAAATACCCGTTAGTACTGATGCTCGAACCCCTTTTTCGATGTAATCTGGCCTGTGCGGGATGCGGAAAAATTGATTACCCAAAAGAGATTCTCGATAAACGTCTAAGCTTCGATGAATGTATGCAGGCTATAGATGAATGTGGCGCTCCTATTGTTTCTATAGCGGGAGGTGAACCTCTTATTCACAAAGAGATGAATCAAATAGTAAATGGTTTTGTAGGACGTAAAAAATTTGTTTATTTGTGTACAAACGCGATATTACTAAGAAAACATATAGATAAATATGAGCCATCACCATATTTAACATTCTCAATTCACCTTGATGGAAACAAAGAACGTCACGACAACTCTGTTTGCCAAAAAGGTGTTTATGAAAAATGCATTAGGGCGATTAAATTAGCTCGTGAAAAAGGCTTTCGTGTCACTCTTAACTGCACATTATTTCAAGGAGAAAGCGCTAAAGAAGTGGCTGAGTTTATGGATATGGCAATGGAGCTAGGTATTGAAGGAGTAACAATATCACCCGGGTATAGTTATGAAAGAGCGCCAAAACAAGATGTATTCTTAAAAAAACAGGAAAGTAAACAATTATTCCGAGATGTATTTAAATTAAATTTAAATAGGGTTTGGCGATTTAATCAATCATCACTTTATCTTGATTTCCTCGCGGGAAACCAAACTTATCAATGTACGCCTTGGGGCAATCCAACTCGTAACGTATTTGGCTGGCAGAAACCATGTTACTTACTTGTTGGTGAAGGTTATGCACCCACATTTTCTACTTTAATAAATGAAACAAAGTGGGAAAATTATGGATCTGGTAAAAATCCAAAGTGTACAAATTGTATGGTTCATTGTGGGTATGAGGCAACAGCTGTTAATGATACATTCAAACACCCATTAAAAGCATTAAGTGTATTTTTAAAAGGTCCTAAGACATATGGAGAAATGGCTCCCGAACTACCTGTATTATATAACGATAATGAAATTTTCGAGCCAAAATTAGTAATGACAAATGAAATGCCCAAAAATAGTAGAAAAAATAAACAAGTTGCCTAATGGAAGCACTTTTCCTGGTAATAGTGCTAGGACTTTTAATATGGATAATCATTCTTCTATTACCATCACGTCCGTATAGCACTCGAGAATCACTGGAAACTCATTCAGCAGAATCAGTAAGCCTGCCTGAAGTGACGGTGCTTATTCCAGTAAGAAACGAAGCATCAACAATAGTTAAATCACTTTCAGCACTTAAAGATCATGATCCAAAATTAAAAATTATTCTAATTGACGATCAATCTATTGATAATACAGTTGAGCTTGCAAGTTCTACTGAAATTGAAAATTTGATAATTCTGTCTGGCACCCAATTGCCATCAGGATGGAGTGGTAAATTGTGGGCATTGGAGCAGGGACTAAAATATATTGACACTGATTACCTTCTATTAATTGACGCAGATATTATTCTGAAACCTGGCCTAATAACGAGAATACTACATAAGGCAAAAAAATATGACATAAAATTAGTCTCTCTAATGGCCCATCTTAGAATGGTATCATCATGGGAAAGATTGCTGATGCCTGCTTTTGTCTTCTTTTTTAAATTACTATATCCATTTCATCTTTCAAATCTTCCTAATTCAAGAATAGCTGCAGCTGCAGGAGGATGTATGCTTTTAGAAACAAAAATACTGAAAGAACTAGGAGGATTCAAATCCATAAGAAATGCACTAATTGATGATTGTTCGCTTGCAAAAAAAATTAAACAAAACGGCTACAGAACATGGATAGGCCTAACTCATTCAGCAATCAGTACACGCCGCTATGATAAGCTTTTAACAATACAGAAAATGATTTCAAGAACTGCATACACGCAATTAAACTACTCTCTTTCGCTACTTTTACTATGTACAATTTTAATGATCATCGCTTTTGTAATACCATATGTAGCAATATTACAAACTCAACCAACAATTATAATTATAGGATTAGTTACACTTTGCATACAAACTATATGTTATTTTCCTATATTGAGATACTATTCAATAAATCATATATATGCGCTGTCGTTACCATTGGCTGCTATGTTTTATTTAGTTTTTACGCTGAGTTCGGCGTATTCTTATTATTTCAATAAAGGTGTGGTTTGGAAAGAAAGATATTACAAAAAATTAAAAAAATGATACTCAAAAAAAAATATTTCCGATCTATTTCAAAAGGCATATTGTTTCTTTTCCTGACATTAACTGCATTGACATTACACGCAGAAAAAAAGCAAGAACAAATAATGCAAGAGCCAATAAATCAATTGCATGAGGCGCTGATTAATATCATGGTAATTTCAAATTCAACAAGCTTCGAAGAACGTTATGAATATTTAGAACCGATTATCAGTAAAAACTTTGATATAGCCTTAATATCAAAAGTTATTCTTAGTAGATTCTGGAAATCAATTGATGGAGAAACTAAAATTAACTTTATAGATCTATTTAAAAAATTAACAATTTCAACTTATGTCAGTCGTTTTGATTCATACAATAACCAAATATTCAAAAATGTGTCTATTGAGCAATTAAAAGAAAATAGATTTCTAGTAAAAACAGAATTTAAAAAATTAGAGGAAAATCCAATCCCATTTAATTATATCATTCAGAAAAACGACCAAAAATGGAGAATTATTAGTGTTATTGCTAACGGGGTTAATGATCTTTCCCTCAAAAGGGCGGAATATGCGGCAATTATCAAAAAGGATGGGTTTGACGCTCTGGTCTCAAAACTTGAACAAAAAATTAGGGATTCACAAGCAAATTAACATATAAAACACTAAAAAAATTGTCACCCGCTCAAAGGTATGTCAATATTTACGTTTAGATTAATTAAATTTGTCTATTACGAGGCTGCAATGACTTCTTTCCGTATTTACAGTATGTTAAAACAAATAATCCTGCTATCTATGATCTGTATTATCGCCGGTTGTGCAACAACACAAACTTCTGGGGACTATGCAAAAAATGATACATTAGAGCCAGCAAATCGTGTTTTTTTTGATATAAACGAAACGCTCGATCGAGCATTAATTAAGCCTATCGCAGAGGTTTACGCTGATGTAGCCCCTAATTTCATAAGAGCCGGCATAACAAATTTCTTTGAAAATCTTGCTTATCTGAATGTTATCCTCAATGATTTATTACAAGGAAAGATAAACCAGGGCTTATCTGATGTTGTACGTTTCGTAGCAAATTCAACAATGGGTGTTGGTGGTTTATTTGATGTTGCTACACCCATGGGGCTTCCCGAACATGACGAAGATTTTGGACAAACGCTAGCAGTTTGGGGTTTTGATGAAGGGTCTTATCTTTATTTACCTTTCCTTGGTCCAAATACTGTGAGGGATTCCACAAATTTTGTGCCGAGCACACTACTAAATCCATTTTATTATGTATCAAGCGCTATTCTATTTCCTGTTACAGCAATTAATGCAATAAATAAACGAGCTAACTTACTTGAGGCATCAAATATACGTGACGAAGCTGCCGTTGATCCATACTCATTTACTCGTGAAGCACACTTGCAGCAACGTGAATATCTTATTCATGATGGGAATCCTCCTATTACTGGCTACGATGATGTTTTTAGTGCGGATGATGATGGAAGTGGTGTATTGAAAATCGAATAAAACTTTTAGTAATTTAAAGTATTCTATGCGCCGGAACAATTTGATATTGTCCAACTCTAATTAATCTATGTTAAGAAATATCAAAATTAATTCACGTCATTACTTTTTTTACCCCCTAGTATTTCTAATCCTACTAACTATAATTTCCATCGTAAGTATTCGACTTGCATTACCAAAAATTAGCAATTATAAAGATGAAATTGAATCTATTATCAGTGAGTATATAGGTTACTCTCTGGATATTCATAAAATAGAAGCGGAGTGGAGAGGTTGGACGCCAAATTTATATTTGGAAGATATTAAACTTCTTAATAAAAATGCTAATACTGAAATCACTAAATTTCACTCAGCAAGGATTGGGATAAACCTTCTACAATCGATTACTAAGAAAAGTGTAACGCCAAGCTACATACTTATATCTGGTTTAAATCTCGAAGTTTATAGAGATAAAAAGGGCGTAATTTCAGTAAAAAATGAAAATGTAATCGATACAAATAAAAACAATCATGCTGGATTAACGAAATGGTTATTCGCTCAAAAATATTTAATACTCGAAAACCTAAATTTTATTTGGAATGATGAGAATATTAACGTCGAAAAAAGAGAATTTAATAATGTAAGTCTAGAATTAAGAGCGGAAGATAAAAAAACCAAGATTGAAATAAATGTAGCCCTATCTCAGGATGAAAAACAATTATCAAAAATAAATGCGGACATAACAGGGGATATATTAACATCGAATTGGGATGGTAATGTAGTTATAGAAATAATTAATATAGATCCCGTAAAAAATACTAATAAATTAACCTTTCTTAGTACGAATGGTGTAGCAAATACGAAAATATTAACTCGATGGGAAAATGCAAAATTAATAAATTTTAATGGAAATATAGAATATTCAGATTTCTCAATAATTGCCAAAGAATCTTCTGTAGCTGTTGAAAATATTAGCCTGGCTATACATGGGGAAAGAAAATTAGATAAAAATTGGTTATTAAATTTAAATATAAAAAATTTACAAACCGCAAATGGAGCATGGCCTTCATCAAATTATCAACTCGAATTTATCAATGACTTAAAAAATGATAATGACCAATACAAAGGCCACCTTCCTTTTTTGAAGTTGGAAGATATCCTACCTCTGATTATAACATTTAATATACTGCCTGATAATATATTGCAAAAATTAGATCTGGACTCCATCTCTGGAAATATAAGTGATATAGATATAGAAATTGAATCAAAAAAAGAAAATTCAGTGGAAATAAAAAAAGCGAGTGGAATCTTTAATAATCTAAATTTTATGTCCTACGATAAATCCAATTCTATTAAAGGTCTAAATGGAGAACTAATTACAGGCGATACTTCAACCAATATAATAATAAATAGTGAATCTCCAAAATTCAGATTTGAAAAACTTTATACAAAAGAGATAGCTTTTCCTAAGCTCAGCGCTGAAATTGAATTAAATTACAAAGATTATTATAAATTTTTAATTAATAATCTCGAAATATTTTCTGATAAAATTTCACTCAGTGCGAATGGAAAAATTATACTTGATGATAGTAACTCCCCTTTCATTGATATAAGTCTAAATTTAAATGAATCAAATATTGAATATGTTACGACACTCATACCTGATAAGACTAACCCAGAATTATCTAAATGGCTCAGTAATTCAATGCTTGGAGGAAAAATACTGTCAGGTGACATAACCTATAAGGGGTATAGCGAAGATTTTCTATTTAAAAATTCAAAAAGCGATTTTAGGGCTATGCTCAACTTAGGTGATATAAATCTTGATTATCATGAAGATTGGCCACCAATCGACAAACTCGTTGCTGAAGTAACTGTTGAAAATGACGAACTATCAGCTAATATTATCTCGGGATATATATTTAATGCAGAAATTGATAATACCTCAGTAACAATTAAGAACCTGAGTGATGATAATCATCATGTACTAATAAATACAGAGATTTATAGTCATACAAATGATGTAAGAAATTTCATAAATCAAAGTCCACTAAAAAATAATTCAACAATTACTGAACTAACAGAAAACATTATTGGCAATATTGATATTAACTTAAACCTTGATATCCCTTTAAACTCAGAAGAAATAAAATTCGGTGGTTTAGTTTTATTTGATAAAGTCTCAATCGAATCAGGAATACCAGAACTTGGTCTTGAAAATGTTTCAGGTGAAATTTATTTTAACGTAAACGATATTTGGGCAAACAATATAAATGCAATATATCTAGGTAAGTCCGTTACGGTAAGAGTACCAACAACAAATTATTCTGAATTAGATTTTCTACCCTTTGAAATATCTGGGCTTCTAAATAAGCAATTTATTATCGAACAAATCACTAGTTTCTTTCCAAAACTATTAAATAAAATAGAGGAGTTAAGAACCTATTTTTCAGGTGAAAGCCAATGGAATTTTAAACTCCAGAAATCGGAAGACAACAACATTCAATTATCCAGTAAAAGAATCGAATTAAGCTCTGATTTATATGGTACAGAAATAGATCTACCTAGTCCTCTTGGGAAGGATAAAAATGAAATACGTCCTCTAAATATAGAAACTAATATTAATGATATTTCAATAAGTGAAATTAACATAAATTATAACGATAAAATATTTACTGACATACTTATTGATAATAATAATGAATCTACTGTTAAAAACATAAATATTGGTTTGGGAAAGAAGCATCCTGAAAACAATAATGATAATACTGTATCAATACAAGGCAAGATAGATAATTTATTTTTTGGTGACTGGGCTAATTTAATAAATACATCAAAAACAGAAAAAAATAAATCAGAACAAGAAAAAATCATATTAGGAGAAATAAGTGTAGGAAACCTTGAAATAGTAAATAAAAATTTTAAAGATATTGATATAAATTTTACTAATTCTAAAATTGGGAAAGACTGGAGTATTGCTTTTAATGGTGAAGAAATAAAGGGTGAAGTAAGCTATATGAAAAAATCTAAAAATAAAAACGACCATCTGGACATAAATTTTAAAAACTTATCGTTAAACGAAAATAAAAATACTGGAGATACAAGTAGTTATAAAATTAACAAAATACCCGAACTAAAAATTAGTATAGATGATTTCATGTATAAAAATAATAAATTGGGTCATTTAAATTTATTAGCTACTAAACCAACGGAAAATGTAATAAATATTGATGAATTAAATTTTAGTAAACCTGGATTTAATATTAATACTAATGGTTCTTGGTCGAAAATTGACGGAATAGATAAATCTAATTTCTATATAAAACTTGAATCAGTCTCAATAGAAAAAATGTTCGAAATATTTAACTATGAAACCGCCAATATAAAAAATGGTAAAACATTAATTGAGATTAACACCGAGTGGGTAGGTTCCCCAATGGATTTTCAAATGAAAAATCTGAATGGGCAATTGAATATGAATATAGAAAAAGGTCAATTTCTAGATATAGAACCAAAAGCAGGTAGGTTATTTGGGTTACTAAGTATTCAAGCGCTGCCAAGAAGATTATCTCTTGATTTCGCTGATCTTTTTAACGAAGGCTTTGCTTTCGATAGCATCAAAGGAAATTTTAATTTAGAAAATGGTCAAGCTTATACTAATAATTTACAGATGATTGGTCCATCTGGAGATATTATGATTAGCGGGCGTACCGGATTAGTAGCTGAAGATTATGATCAAATTGCAACTGTTGTTCCTAAGGTATCTGATAGCCTACCCGTTGCAAGTGCGTTATTCGGCCCTGTTGGTGTTGGTGTTGGTGCGGTATTATTTTTTGCTGGAGAACTTTTTGAATCAATACCAACTAATATTGATAAAATATTGAGCCAACAATATAGCATTAAGGGTAGCTGGGAAAATCCAGAAATTAATAGAATAACTCTAGAACAACAACAAAACTAAGGTCTAGCAAATGCATAGAACAAGATAATCATTGTTGATGCAACAGTCATACCGACCCCCAATTCAATAAAAATAATGCCGATATGCTGGCCAGTCACAGGGTGCTCGGAAAGAAAATTGTAATTAAGGAATTCACCTCCGTTTAAAATAGTTACAATACCAACACTAATATAAATCAAAACACCTAAAGCTGCGAGACTTCGAATAAAACTTGGGTGAACAACATCACGAAGATTTTCGATTCCATAAATAATTCCATACAAAATAAAACTTGAAGCAAAAATAACCCCTGCCTGAAATCCTCCGCCCGGACCATAATCGCCGTGAAATTGCACATAGAGGGCAAATAGCATGATTAAAGGGATGAGTATTCTAGCAACAATGCTTAGTACCAGATGATGCTCCATTAAGGTTTCTCCTTACTGACAATACCTTTATAGTTATCCCGACTCCTTCCCAAGAGCATTAAAACACCAATACCCGCGGTAAAAATCACTGTAACTTCTCCCAACGTATCATAACCCCGATAACTTACCAAAACAGATGTTACTAAATTAGGAATTCCAATTTCTTTTTCAGATTCAACTATATATTTATCAGCTAAATAAATTTGAACTGGATTTTCTGGTTTCCCAAAGGCAGGAATATCCCGTAAACCATAAATCAAAAGACTGCCAGTTATTACTACAACTAATAACCCTGGTATAGAAACCTTATTCCGAATTTGTTCTTTATATTTTATTAACGAAAGTGTTCCTAAAAATAAAATTAACGCGATACCGGCGCCAACCGCAGCTTCTGTAAAAGCTACATCAACTGCATCAAGGCATACAAAAAGAGAGGCAGACAATAAGCTAAATATTCCAGTTAACATTGTTGTTGCAAAGAGATTACTTTGTTGATTGATCGCAATTGCAGTAACCACTAATAGGCATAACAAAATTATATTTATATATAAAATAATCATGAGCAATCATCATCTGTAACTGGCTTTAAATTACCATGTAACGCTGATTTTGCTAATGCATGGGCTGCTGTCGGTGTTGTAATTAATATAAAAACTAATATCAAAAATAACTTAAGGCTAATCATGCTTAACCCTTGATGCATAATTAAACCAAATAATATTAACATTGCACCTAAAGTGTCAATAATGCTCGCAGCATGTAATCTGGTAAAAAAATCTGGCATACGGTAGACGCCTAGTAACCCAACTATAATAGAAAGTGACCCAACTATTATAAATACGCCACTAACAATATTTAGAACATCCATTAGATGTCGGCCTCTTCTTTTTTTGTTGAACCTTTACTGATATCTCCGTATTCAAAAAACTTTAATATAGCTATTGTCGAAATAAAATTAATTAACGCATAAACTAAAGCGATATCAAGAAAGTCAGGACGTTTATTTAGGAAACCAAAAAGAGTTATAAACAGAACGGTAACTGTCCCAAATATGTTAACAGCAAGAATTTTATCATATACAGTCCTGCCAATAATTGCTGAAACTAACGCCAGCATCATTGCGAACAATATAATAAAAGCAGGAATTTCAAACATATGGATTGGCCTCAGCGTCAGTTATTTTTTTATCCATGGTGCCTGTTTTTAGTTCATCAACGCCCTTTTCAGATAAGCTATGCACTTCGATCTCGGAACCATCTAAATCAATAGAAATTGTACCTGGAGTTAAAGTAATCGAATTTGCATAAATAACTTTTGCTAAATTACTTGTTTGTGTTGATTTTACTTTTACTAATTGAGGATTAATAGGTAGTTTAGGATTAAGTATTCGCCTACAAACGTCAATGTTTGATCTTAAAATCTGAATTATTAACCAAAACCCGTAGGGGATAAATTTTATAAAATAAAGCTGTAATATCGGCTGATCAAATATAATCAGATTCATGCGTGAGCTAATAAAGGCAACTATTAACACAGACAATAGCCCAAGGGATAGTAGTAATGGCGTATAATGACCAGACAGCATTATCCACAAAACTGCCAGGCTTATTATTAGACTTATTTTATGAAAAAATATATCGTACTTTGACATGATATGTATCCCAAAAAAAAGAACTTGCTGTCGATACCGTATTATCCGCATACCCCTTTAGAGAATCAAGGAATTTAAAATGCAATGGAAACCAAATACAACTGTTGCTGCTATTATAAAAAAAGATGATCAATTTCTCCTTGTTGAAGAAAAAATTGAGGGAAAGTTAGTGTTTAACCAGCCAGCTGGACATTTGGAGAAAGGTGAAACACTAATTGAAGCAATAAAACGAGAAGTTCTGGAAGAAACTGCCTTTGAGTTTACACCAGAATTTCTCATTGGTATTTATCTATACCCAAACCCAAACAATAAGGAAATTACTTATTTACGGTTTTGTTTCTTTGGTACGTATACAAAAAAACAAAATAAAAGAAAATTAGATAATGGTATTGTTCGAACGGTCTGGATGAGTAAAAAAGAGATTGAGCAACAAGATAGAATGCGTAGCCCAATGGTATTGAAGTGTATTAATGATTATTTAAAAAGAAATAGTTACCCATTAACGTTATTGAATTATTTTTAATATGACAAAAAACAAAATTATCGTTGGTTTATCAGGCGGTGTTGATTCTTCCGTTGCAGCAATGCTGCTAAAAGAAAAAGGATATGAAGTTGAAGCTCTATTTATGAAAAACTGGAACAATCAGACTGAAGATGGAAAATGCCTGTGGGAAGATGATGTTGAAGATGCAATACAAGTATGCGATAAACTTAATATAGAAATCAATACTATTGATCTTTCTGAAGATTACTGGGAAAAAGTATTCAAGAATTTTTTAACTGAATATAAAAATGGTCGAACACCAAACCCAGATATCTTATGTAATAAAGAGATAAAATTTAAAGCATTCTTAGAATATGCAGAGAGTCTTGGTGCAGAGAAAATTGCAACTGGTCATTACGCCTGCAAAAACACGAATGGAGATTCTATTCAGTTATTAAAATCAATTGATAATAATAAAGACCAAAGCTATTTTCTATGTTGTTTAAATCAAAATCAATTAAATAAAACTTTATTTCCAATCGGAGATTTACATAAACAAGACGTTAGAAAACTTGCTAAAAAAGCTAAACTAATAACGCATGATAAAAAAGATAGTACCGGGGTATGCTTTATCGGAGAACAACCTTTCAGAGATTTTCTTAGCAGCTTTATAAAACCAGAACGTGGTTTAATTAAGACGGTTGATGGTGAATCCATTGGGGAACATGAGGGTATTTTCTTTTATACGCTTGGTCAACGTCAAGGATTAGGTATTGGGGGAATAAAAAATGCAACAGATGCTCCTTGGTATGTGGTAAGAAAAAATATTGATGATAACGAATTAATTGTTGCACAAGATCATGATCATCCTTTATTACACAGTAAAAATTTAACTGTACTCGATATAAATTGGATATCAGAAAAAATACCTATACTGCCATTTAAGTGCAAATCAAAATGTCGTTATCGACAATCTGATCAAAATTGCGTTATAGAAAGAAACAAAAACGGTCATTTTGTTGTCAAATTCGAACTCTCTCAAAGGGCAATTACACCTGGGCAATATATTGTTTTTTATAAGAAAAATGTATGTTTGGGTGGTGGTATAATCGATTCTGTCTACTAAATACCAACAAAATTGACCTAAAATTAGTCCCAAATCTGAATTATAATGAACGATTCTCAAAAAGGGTCGCCGAAAGAAGTGCCCACCACTAGAAAATTCTGAAGGAGAAATATTTTGCTTGATGAGTATCGTCAACTTGTTGAAGAGCGCGCCAGTCAAGGGGTTGTCCCCGAACCATTGAATCCGGAACAAACAGCTGCGCTTATTAAATTGTTAAAAAATCCTCCAGTAAATGAGGAAGATTTTATTTTAGACTTAATTATAAATCGTGTTCCTGCGGGTGTGGATCAAGCAGCTTATATAAAAGCGGGATTTTTAGCTGCAATCACAAAAGGTGAAACCGACTCGCCTATAATTGACAAAATTAAAGCCACAGAATTACTAGGAACAATGCTTGGTGGATACAATATAACCCCTTTAATAGCCTGTTTAGACATTGACGTTTTGGCTGGAACTGCTGCGAAAGCGCTTTCAAATACGTTATTAATGTTTGATGCTTTTTATGATGTTAAAGATAAAGCTGAAACTGGCAATAAATTTGCGAAAATTATTATGCAATCATGGGCTGATGGTGAATGGTTTACTACTAGACCAAAATTACAAGACAAGATTACCGTGACTGTTTTTAAAGTTACAGGGGAAACTAATACGGATGATTTGTCTCCGGCCCCAGATGCATGGTCAAGACCTGATATTCCATTACATGCACAAGCCATGTTAAAAATGGAAAGAGATGGGATTAAACCAGACATCCCCGGTGAAGTTGGGCCTATTCAACAAATTAAAGCACTTAAAGAAAAAGGATATCCGCTTGCCTATGTAGGAGACGTTGTTGGTACAGGTTCCTCACGTAAATCAGCAACAAACTCTGTGCTTTGGCACATGGGTAATGACATCCCTTTTATACCAAATAAACGAGATGGCGGATTTTGTTTGGGAGGAAAGATTGCTCCTATTTTCTTCAACACAATGGAAGATGCCGGCGCCCTACCCATCGAATGTAATGTAAGTGAAATGAATATGGGAGATACGATTGATATCTATCCGTATGAAGGTGTAATAAAAAATTCTGGCACAAATAAAAAACTTTGTAATTTTTCGCTAAAAACTGACATCATACTTGATGAGGTACAAGCAGGCGGTCGTATTCCTCTAATTATCGGTCGTGGTTTAACAGGACGTACACGTGAAGCATTAGGATTAAAATCGAATGAATTATTTCGTAAACCAATTCCTGTAAACGATACAGGTAAAGGTTACACGCTAGCACAAAAAATTATCGGTAAGGCGTGTGATGTTGATGGTATTCGCCCAGGAACATACTGTGAACCAAAAATGACAACCGTTGGTTCACAAGATACTACTGGTCCAATGACACGTGACGAACTGAAAGACCTAGCGTGTCTTGGTTTTTCAAGCGATCTTGTTTTACAGTCATTTTGTCATACAGCTGCCTACCCAAAACCTATCGATATTACCACACACCATACTTTACCTGATTTTATACAAACACGCGGTGGTGTCGCATTAAGACCAGGTGACGGAATCATTCATTCATGGCTAAATAGAATGTTATTACCGGATACTGTTGGAACAGGCGGAGATTCTCACACTCGATTTCCTATCGGTATATCATTTCCTGCTGGTTCGGGATTAGTTGCTTTTGCTGCTGCCACAGGTGTTATACCGCTTGATATGCCTGAATCAATTTTGGTACGTTTTAAAGGTGAAATGCAGCCTGGGATTACCTTACGAGACCTTGTTAATGCAATTCCATATGCAGCCATACAAACTGGCGACCTTACTGTTGAAAAAGAGGGTAAGAAAAATATTTTTTCGGGCCGTATATTAGAAATTGAGGGGTTACCAAACCTAAAATGTGAACAAGCTTTTGAATTATCTGATGCAAGCGCGGAACGATCTGCTGGTGGTTGCACTATTAAACTCGATAAAAAACCAATCATAGAATATCTACAATCCAATGTTATTTTATTGCGGTGGATGATTGATAAAGGATATGGTGATGTCAGAACAATAGAGCGACGTGCTCAAGAAATGGAGGTATGGCTTAAAGACCCAAAATTAATGGAGCCAGATTCAGATGCAGAATACAAAAAAATATTTGAAATTGATCTAAAAGATATACAAGAACCACTATCGGCCTGCCCAAATGATCCAGATGATGTTAAACCTTTATCTGAAGTCTCAGGAACAAAAATTGATGAAGTATTTATTGGATCTTGTATGACAAATATTGGTCATTTCAGAGCTGCAGGAAAAATGTTGCAAAAATCAGCAGGTACAATACCGACAACTTTATGGATATCGCCGCCTACTAAAATGGATCAGCACCAACTCACAGAAGAGGGGTATTACGATATATTTAATAAAGTGGGGGCAAGGACAGAAATGCCGGGTTGCTCACTCTGCATGGGGAATCAGGCTCGTGTAAATGCTAAATCAACGGTTGTTTCCACATCAACTCGTAATTTTCCAAATAGACTTGGTGATGGAGCGAATGTTTTTCTTGCATCTGCTGAAATTGCTGCTGTTTCTTCAATACTAGGACAAATTCCTACAATGGACGAATATATGCAATTTGCTACCGATCTGGATCCGCTTGCTAAAGATGTTTATCGATACTTGAACTTCAATGAAATTGAATCTTTCCAAAAAAGCGCCTTAAAAGCTAAATCAAAAATAGAAGAGATTCCTATCTCTGTAGTAAACTAACTAAATATTAAAAACGCATAAAGCGGAAAAATTGTGGTTATACTACTTTAATTTTCTTAAGTTAAAGGAATTTGAGATTTCAGAGATGACTGTAATTAAACAAGAAGACCTGATTACGAGTGTTGCAGATGCACTGCAATATATATCATATTACCATCCAGTTGATTTTATTAATGCCGTTAATACGGCATATGAAAAAGAGGAATCAAAACCAGCAAAAGATGCAATGGCGCAAATTCTAATTAACTCAAGAATGTGTGCCGAAGGTCATCGTCCGATCTGTCAGGATACCGGAATAGTCACGGTTTTTATAAAATTAGGTATGGATGTTAAATGGGAAGCTAAACTATCAGTTAATGAGATGATTAATGAAGGTGTTAGAAGAGCTTACAATCACCCAGATAATAAGTTACGTGCGTCAATAATGGCTGATCCTGCGGGCACAAGAAAAAACACCGGAGACAATACACCCGCAGTAATTCACACAGAAATTGTAAAAGGTTCGACAATAGATGTTCAAATTGCTGCAAAAGGTGGTGGTTCTGAAGCAAAATCGAAATTTGTCATGCTAAACCCATCAGACGATATAATCGATTGGGTTGTTAAAACAGTGCCTACCATGGGTGCTGGCTGGTGTCCTCCAGGAATGTTGGGAATAGGTATCGGGGGTACAGCCGAGAAAGCAATGATCCTTGCTAAAAGCGCATTAATGGAACCTATTGATATTCATAAATTGAAGGAACGTGGTGCGAAAACGACGATAGAAAAATTACGCCTTGAAATATATGAACAAGTTAATGCGCTAGGTATTGGCGCTCAAGGACTTGGTGGTTTGACAACTGTATTAGATGTAAAAATTAAAGATTACCCGACTCATGCCGCTAACAAACCAGTGGCAATGATACCAAATTGCGCAGCAACCAGACATGCTCACTTCCTGTTAGATGGTGCTGGACCTGCATTTCAAAAAACCCCAAACTTAGATGAATGGCCAAAAATAGCTTGGGATGTTGGTCCCAGTGCAAAACGTATAAATTTAGACACAATTACTCCCGATCAAATTAAAAACTGGAAAACCGGTGAGACATTACTCCTTTCGGGAAAAATGTTAACTGGGCGTGATGTTGCACATAGGCGTATTCAAGAAATTATTAAAAAAGGCGAGCCCATGCCAAATGGAGTTAATTTTAAAAATCGATTTATATATTACGTTGGACCAGTCGATCCAGTAGGCAATGAAGTTGTGGGGCCTGCCGGACCTACAACAGCAACTAGAATGGATAAGTTTACGGAACTAATGCTAAGTAAAACTGGTTTAATTGGTATGATTGGAAAGGCTGAACGTGGACCTGCAACAATCGATGCAATTAAAAAATATAAAGCTGTTTATTTAATGGCTGTTGGTGGTGCGGCATATCTAGTTTCAAAAGCCATAACTCATGCTGAAGTAATAGCATTTCCAGAGCTTGGTATGGAAGCAATACATGAGTTTGAAGTCAAAGACATGCCTGTGACAGTCGCCGTTGATTCAAATGGTAATGCGGTACATAAAGATGGTCCAAAAAAATGGCAAAAAATTATTCAACAAACCTCGTAAAAAAATAATTAAAAATGTTTGTAGCCTATCGATTTAAGTTTATATGGCTTTTCATCTTCATTAATTAAATTAAGCTTTGAGCTTAATTCGTTAATTCTACCGATCTTAGAAACTTTGGTTTTGGTAATTATTTTTTCTAAATCAACATTAGATATATTTGAAGGAATAGTAAAGCACAATTCATAATCATCACCGCCAGCTAATGCGAGATCGATGGCTAAATCTTTATTTAATTTTTGAAGCGTCTTTGAATAGGGAATATCCGATAATTGTACGTCTGCCCCAACTTTACTGCAATTAAGAATGTGACTAAGATCAATAAATAAACCATCTGATATATCAATGCAACTTGTGGCAATATCTCTTAGTTCTAAACCTGTTTGAATTCTTGGCTCAGGTTTATTTAATCTTTGAAGTTCTTCATTTGTTGGTTTGAAATTTTCATCAGAATTTTTCAAATATCTTAAAGCATACGCAGCAGCACCTAAATCTCCAGTTACATAAATAAAATCACCTAATTTTGCTCCGCTACGACGTAAAGACTTTCCTTTTGGAACTACCCCATGCGCCTGAATTGTGATTGATAATGGACCTTTTGTTAAATCACCGCCAATAAGTGTTAAAGAATAATCTGCAAGTAAACTATTGAATTGTTTGGAAAATTTTTTTAACCAGTCAGAATTATTTTTTGGAAGTGTTAAAGATAGAGTAATCCATCTAGGTGTAGCTCCCATTGCCGCCATATCACTTAGATTAACTAAAAGCGATTTATTAGCAATATCTTCAGGGGAAGCATCTTTTAGGAAGTGAACACCCTCAATCAAAGTATCGACTGAAACTACTAATTCTTCATTTCCAGAAATACTAATAACTGCAGCATCATCCCCTATACCAAGTTTAAGCCCATACTGATTATCCAGTAATTTAGGTTTGAAATAATGTTCTATAATCTCAAATTCATTCAAAATTTAGCTTACAAGGTCTTTAGTTTGATTATGATGTAATTCTTTTGCGACTTTATCGAGTATGCTGTTTATATATTTATACGAATCCTCAGCGCCAAATATTTTTGCGAGCTCAATGGACTCGTTAACAATAGACTTCCAAGGAATATCATGATGATATTCCAATTCATAACAACCGATATGCAGTATAGCCCTTTCTATAGTATCAAGCTCATCAATTGGTCTATCTAATAAGTTAACTATTCTAGCATCGAGTTCTTCATGATGAGTAATTGTTCCTCTTAGCAAAGATCTAAAATAATTAATATCTGTTTTGGCAAGTTTGTATTCATCATCTTCAAATTCAGAAATAACTTCATCTAAATCCTTATTTGTAATAAGCCATTGATACAAAGCCTGAACAGTATTTTGTCTTGCTTTAATACGTTCACGTATATTCTTCTTGTTTGGTTTTATATTCATAATGACTTGATATCTCTTAAAGTCTCAATCATATCTAATGCTGCTTGTGCTGCTTCGGAGCCCTTATTCTTACCCGCATTGTCAGATCGCTTCATTGCTTGCTCTTTATTATTAACGGTTAAAACGCCAAAAATTATTGGAGTTCCACTATTTATTGCTAGCTGCGAGATCCCATGAGCACATTCATTCGCTATGTATTCAAAATGTGGAGTCTCTCCCCTAATAATAACGCCAAGTGTAATAATTACATCATAATATTGTTTCTTGTTAAGCAATGCTTTTACTGTAACTGGAATTTCAAATGCGCCAGGAACTCTAATAACCTCAATTTGTTCTTCGCTTATCCCATTTCTTTCTAACGTTGATATAGCACCACTATATAAACGATCGACAATAGCTCTATTAAAATTACTGACAACAATTGCCACTGTTATATTGGATTTTTCTATACCCATTTTAATTCCAAATATCTCGAATGTTATATTGTAAATTTATGAAATTTACTCTAATCATTAATATATTCAACGATCTCAAGACCAAAACCAGAAAGTGCGTGTATATGTTTTGGTGCGCTTAGTAAACGCATTTTTTTAATACCTAAATCAAATAATATTTGTGCTCCCAAACCAATAGTTCGAGTATCCCAGCTAATATTATTATTCTTATTATCAATCTTCTTTTTAGAAAGCCTATAAGATTCTATCTGGTTAATTAATTCTATAGGTGTATATTGATTACACAAAATCACTAAAACAGCTCTTTCTTCATTAGAGAAACGTTCTAAAACATCGCTAACCGGCCAACCACGATCTTTAGCTACGCTACCAGTTAAATCTGAGATTGGATTTTCAACATGAACACGGACTAAGGTAGGTTCGTTTGGAATAAGCGTTCCTTTGACCAAAGCTAAGTGCAGTCTCTTTTTCAACTTATCTTGATATGCATGTAAAACAAAATTACCATATTCTGTTGGAAGATTACATTCTGTTATATGCTCTACTGTTTTCTCGTTCTGTATTCGATAACTTATTAGCTCGGATATTGTTCCTATTTTAAGATTATGTTCTACTGCAAACTTCTCTAAATCATCTCGTCTTGCCATGGATCCGTCTTCATTTAAAATTTCAACAATTACTGCTGATGGCTGAAAACCTGCTAATCTTGCCAAATCACAACCAGCCTCAGTATGTCCTGCCCTAGATAAGACACCACCTGGCTGTGCCATCAAAGGAAAAACATGCCCTGGTTGGACTAAATCAGTTACTTTTGCATCAGCTGCAACAGCTTTTTTAATAGTAAGCGCACGATCAGCAGCTGAAATTCCTGTTGTTACTCCCTCCGCGGCTTCGATTGAAACAGTAAAATTAGTTGTAAAACTACTATTAGAGCGATTTGTCATTAATGGAAGATTTAATTTCTTGCAGTGCTCATTAGTTAGCGTTAAACAAATAAGACCACGACCATAACGCGCCATAAAATTTATATCTTCAGAACTAATACAAGATGCAGCAATCACTAAGTCGCCTTCATTTTCCCGATCTTCATCATCCATCAAAATAATCATGTGACCATCTTGGATTTCCTGAATTAGTTCTTGAGTACTGTTAAGTGACATATAAATTATCCAATGTGCTATTTATTTTTCTAACAATTTATCCAGATAACGTGCTATTAAATCAACCTCAATATTTACTTTGGTCCCCTCCTCGTATTCTGACATTATTGTTTCTAATAATGTATGAGGAATTATATTTACACCAAAGCTACTGCCCTTTATTACGTTTATTGTAAGACTAACTCCGTCAACAGAAATTGAGCCCTTCCTTGAAACAAACTTTTTTAAATCATAGGGAAACTCAATTAAAAAAAAGGTTGAACGACCCTCTTTTTTCTTTTCTTTTATAATACCAGTACCATCAATATGTCCAGAAACAAAATGCCCATTGATTCTGTCTAATAAAATCATTGCTTTTTCAAGATTTACATTATTGTTGGGCTTTAATACTGAAAACGTTGTTAATCTCATAGTTTCATTTGATACATCAACACTAAATGTATCTTCTTTCTTTTCAATAACCGACAAACAAACACCATTTACTGAAATACTATCTCCAATTTTCATATCATCTAATATAAATTTTTCTACCTTAAAAACAATACGGCTATCAGAATCGTTCGACTCAATCTTACTAATATTTCCAATTGTTTGAATAACGCCGGTAAACATGATTTTATTTTCTAAGTTTCATAGTTAATCTAAGGTCTTTCCCGATTTTTCTAATATCCGTATATTCACACCCCATTGTATCCTTGATTTCATTAATTTTTTTTAGTTTAAATAAAGGTAAAGACTCATTACCAAATAGCTTTGGCGCCATATATATAATTAATTCATCTACCAAGCCAGCATCAATCATAGCGCCTGAAAATGTTGCCCCAGATTCTATTAAGACTTCATTTACCTCATATTTCTTTGCCATGTTTTTACAAACATCATTTAACCAAGTATCTGATTTTGATATATAAATAATATCAACATTATGATTTCTAAACTTCTTATGATTATCACTCTCGACTTGGGTATAAATAATTATCTTGCCCCTATATTCAAATATCCTAGATTTCTCCGAAATTCTTAAATTTCTATCTACAATAACTCTTATTGGTTCTTTAAAATCAAAATCTAAATCTCGAGGATTTAATATTGGATTATCTCTGACAATCGTTTCAGCACTAGTCAAAATTGCGCTACTCGCTGCACGCAAATGATGGACATCCCGTCTTGCCTCAAATGAAGTAATCCACTTACTAACTCCATTTGCTAATGCTGTTGCTCCGTCCAATGACTGAGCCATTTTACAACGAACATATGGTAGATCTGATGTCATTCTTTTTATAAAACCAATATTCAATTTACGTGCTTGTGATTCTAATAATCCTTGTTTAATTTCAATACCTAATTCCTCAAGTTGTCTAATACCGCGTCCTGAAACCTTGGGATTAGGGTCAGCCATTGAAATAATTACCTTTTTTAGTTTTGCATCCACTAATGCACCAATACATGGAGGTGTTCTACCATGATGAGAACAGGGTTCAAGAGTTACATACATAGTAGAACCGATAGAATTTTCGCATGCATTAAGTGCGTTAATTTCAGCATGCGGTTTACCAGTCACTGCATGCCAGCCTTCAGATATTAGGCTGTCATTTTTGGTTATGACACAACCAACAATTGGATTTGGATCGCAAGTATATTGGCCATGTTTTGCTAATTGAATCGCCCGTGACATGAATTGATAATCTTTCGCTGTCCACATCAATTCTCTTCACCATTAGACTCAAGAAGGTCAAGCTGATTTCTTTTTAGCTCAGGTGGTAATTCATGTTCAAGGCGCTCTATTTCCTCGAGAAAAGATTTAACATCCTCAAAACTTCTATAAACTGATGCAAATCTAACATATGCGACTTTATCAAGCCCCTTTAATTCTTCCATGACCCAATTTCCGATCTTAATTGATTTGATTTCCCTCTCCCCAGCAGCACGA
>CAJWIE010000007.1 GCA_913041115.1 uncultured Legionellales bacterium
CTTGAAACAACATAAGGCCAATTATCCGTTTCGTCTTCTTCAAGAATTATTGGCCACACTAAAAATTGTTGAATTGCGTCAATGGGAATAGCAGGTATAGCTTCAATATTCTCAGAACTACGTATGGTAGGAGAAAGTTTTACGTTTCGTCCAACTGTTACTTGCCCAGCTCGTTCAAGATTTAAAACTGGTCTACCATCTTTAAAACTGAGAGAAACTACATCTCCAGGATAAATTAAATGTGGGTTTTTTATCTGCGGATTCACTCCCCAAATTTCCTGCCAGCGCCATGGTTGTTTTAAAAAGCGTGCTGATATATCCCAAAGCGTGTCCCCCTTAACAACCGTATATTCTCCTGGATGTTCAGGGTTGAGCTTTAATTCGTCTGCATTTGCACTAAAAAATAGTAACAAAATTACGAATGAAATTAGAATCTTATTAAGCATGTCTATTACCTTACGTAATCTATCGGATGTAGATTATCAAAAAGCTGAGTAAAATGTCAGTAAGATAACCACTTTGTTTATCTCTCTAATCGAAGAAAACTGATTTTTCTATATACTATCAGTAAGTTAAATGATTTTTTAGGATAAAAATTACAATGGCAACACTCAAAGTTTTGCATTTTCCGGACGAAAGACTCCGTTTAAAAGCTGCCCCTGTAGAGGAAATTACTCCAAAAATAAGTGGTATTGCAGATAATATGCTCGAGACCATGTACGCAGAAGGTGGTATAGGTTTGGCTGCAAACCAAGTCAATATACAAAAAAGGATTATAGTCATCGATATATCAGAACATAAAAATGAGCCATTAATTCTAATTAATCCCGAGATATTAAAATTAGAAGGCAAAGAAGAATCACAAGAAGGCTGTCTGTCTGTGCCTGATTATTTTGATGTCGTTCAAAGAGCTAAAAATATTGAATATCGTTATACAACACCTAAAAATAAAACTATTACAAAAACAGTCGATGGTCTATTAGCGGTCTGCATACAACATGAAATTGATCATTTGAATGGGAAATTATTTATTGATTACCTATCTCCATTAAAACGCAATCGTCTTAAGAAAAGAATTCATAAGCAAAAAATAGAAGGACATCGTTCTAAAAATTCAGAACAACTCAATAATGAGTCCCTTAATAAAATACTGTGAGACACACCAAACTAAAATTGGCATTTGCAGGAACCCCTGAACTTGCCAGGATAGTTCTAGAATCCCTTATTGATGCCAATCGACATAATATTGGAATTGTTTTTACCAAACCCGACAAGCCAGCAGGCAGAGGGCAAAAAATTAGGCAAAGTGAAGTAAAAATTTGTGCAATTAAAAATAATATTGAAACCCTGCAACCAAAAAATCCTCAAGAACTCGAATCTTACACATTAGAGCATTATGATTTATTGTTAGTTGTAGCTTACGGGTTGTTACTCACGCCAAAAATCTTAGCGAAACCAAAGTTTGGTTGTATAAACATACATACTTCATTGTTGCCGCGTTGGCGTGGTGCTGCGCCCATTCAGCGGGCTATTGAAGCAGGGGACATGAAAACTGGCATAACAATAATGCAAATGGATAAAAATCTTGATAATGGGGCAATTTTAAAACAAATTAGTTGCCCAATAAAAGAAAACGATACGAGTGGTATATTACACGACCGTTTAGCAAATATTAGCGCTGAAAATATAAATGATATTCTTTCAAAAATAGCAGAGAACCAATTTATTAAAATAAATCAGGATGATTCAAAAGCAACTTATGCAAAAAAAATTAGTAAACAAGAAGCGAAATTAGACTGGAACAAACCAGCAATGGAATTGGAAAGAAGAATTCGTGCCTATAACCCAGTTCCAATAGCATATACAAGTTTTAAAGGTATCGACTTAAGAATATGGGAGGCAAAAGTAAAAACTAGCACAGTTAAGTTAAAACCCGGAACTTTACTCAACGGAAAATCGACGCTAGATATAATGACTGGTCAAAATCTTCTTTCCATAACTAAACTACAATTGCCTGGGAAAAAAATAATTTCAGCGAAAGATTTTTTAAATAGTCATACTGATCTTGTGAATGATTAATATTTATAATTCATATATAAAAGCTGCAATGTCACCTCGTGTAATAACCATCCAAATTATTGAGGAAGTTTTTGAAAAAAAATTACCACTAAAAATTGTAATCGAAAAAAATGAATCAATGAAAAAAATAGGTAGAGATAGAAGCCTAATAAAGGAAACACTGTATGGAACATTCCGCTGGTACATACAACTAGAATATATCCTCGATCAATTAGTTGAAAAACCTTTAAAAAAGAAAGATCGACTGCTTAAATATTTAATAATAACTGGGCTTTATCAATTAATATATATGCGAATCCCTAACCACGCAGTAGTGTCAGAAACAGTAGAAACATGCACAAAAATAAACATGGGGTGGGCTAAAGGATTAGTTAACGCCGTGCTTAGAAGATATGTTCGAGAAGCAAAAAAAATAGATTTAAAGATTCACGACGATGAAATGATTAAATTTTCGCATCCTGCATGGTTAATCAAAAAAATTAAAAGGGATTGGCCTAATAATTGGAAAGATATCCTTGTTGAAAATAATAAACATCCACCAATGTTTCTTCGTATAAACAAACTTCGTGATAATAGGGAAAATTATATTGCCAAACTGAAGAAAGCGCATATCGAAGGGATAGAAACAGAACATTCGTCTTATGGTGTTTTACTCAAAGAACCTGAAAATATTGAAAAATTACCTGGATTTTCAAATGGATATATTTCTATCCAGGATCTGGCTGCTCAACTTTCGGTTGGACTACTTGACCTTAAACCCAATCTTAGTGTACTTGATGCGTGTGCCGCGCCAGGAGGAAAAACTGCACACATTCTTGAATCAGAACCAAGAATCGGGAGTCTAACGGCTATTGAAAAAGATAAAATACGTGCAAAAAGATTATGCGGCACTTTGGATAGAATCGGATTACATGCGAATGTAAAAGTAGAAGATGTTATAAATACTGATAAATGGTGGGATGGTGAAAAATTTGACAGAATTTTACTCGATGCACCTTGTTCTTCAGCTGGAGTAATACGTAGGCATCCTGAAATAAAACTATTAAGAACAATGGATGGAATAGTTAAAATTAATAAATTACAAATGAAACTTTTAACAACGCTCTGGGATACTCTTAAGGATGACGGTCTACTTTTGTACATAACTTGTTCTATCTTTAACCAAGAAAACCGTGAACTAATAAAAAACTTTATGGGTAATCATTCTGAATGTAGCTTAAAACCAATTATTAAAAAATGGGGTTTTGATACTGGATATGGCAGGCAAATTCTTCCCGGGCAAGACAACATGGATGGTTTTTTCTATGCATGTCTCACAAAAAATATTAAATGTTAATTAGAATGAAGAAAATAAATATAATCTCTATTATTTTACTAATAGTATATGCAAATGAGTTTGTTTATGCTGACGGTGTAAATATAAATTCAACAAACATTTATGTTGATAACAGTATCTTTTATTTAGATGCGTCTTCTGAATTAAACTTAACTGAGGAATCTCATAAAGCATTACGTCAAGGAATTTCTTTTGAAATACATGCGGATTTCCAACTACTTGAAAAACGTAAATGGCTTTGGAGTAAAATTGTATTTAGAAAAAAGTTAATATATAAACTTGAACATAAACCACTAACCAAGAATTTTTTAATAACTAATTTAAATACTGGGATTGTAAATTATTATAAAAATCTGGATGCTGCTGTCAATGCAATTAGTAATATATCAAAGATGAAATTATTCGATAAAAATAGATTAAAGAATAATAAAAAATATATAGCAAGAATTCGTTTATATTTAGATATAGATTCGTTGCCAAGCCCTTTAAGACCTCGTGCATATTTTTCGTCAGACTGGAATATCTCAAGCCAATGGTATAGGTGGGAAATATGAAAATAAAAAAAGGTAGTAAATTAATAACGCTTATAGGGCTATGTCTTTTTGTCTTTATGCTCTCATCACTTTTAATGATGAGCAAAACTTTACAAAATTCAGAGTTATTTGATCGTTTCTACTTAGCCTTACTCTTATTCAATACTTTAGGATTAGTTAGTCTTAGTATTTTAATCATACTAAATTTAAAACGTCTTATACATCAATTAAAAAATCGAGTAATTGGATCACGAATGACGGTTAGAATTGTTATTCTATTTTCACTACTATCTGTAACACCAGTTTTGGTGGTTTATTATTTCTCTTTAGATTTTTTACATCGTGGCATAGATAGTTGGTTTGATTTAAGAATTGAACAAGCACTTGATGATTCACTTGAATTGAGTCGTCTTGCTTTAGATGTCAGAATGCGTGAACTTCTGAACACAACAGAAAAAATTGCGGAAGAATTGGGGGAATCGAATGATTCAGAGCTGCCATTTTATATTAATCAAATTAGAGAGCGAATTAATGCTAATGAATTAACTCTGCTAACTAAAAAAGGTGTGATTGTTGTTTCAAGCTCAAAAGATACAAAAAGCCTTGTTCCTAACACGCCAGAAGAGACGATATTACTCCAGCTAACACAGAATAATAGCTATATAGGTATAGATTTAATTAAAAATAAAGGTCTGATGATTAGGGCGGTTGTTAATCTCCCGGCCACTGGTATTGATAAAAAAGAAAAAATGATGCAGGCATTGTATCCGATATCAGAGAGAATGAATCAACTTGCAGCTAATGTTCAAACATCTTTTATCGAATATCAAGAATTATCATATCTTAGAGAGCAACTAAAATTCAGCTTTATAATAATATTAACCTTGGTTTTACTATTTAGTGTATTCAGTGCGGTGTGGGCGGCGTTTTATTCTGCTCGCACATTGTCTGCTCCAATAAAAGATTTAGCACAAGGAACTCGTGATATTGCTAAAGGTAATTACAATACAAAATTACCCGTGCCAAGTAATGACGAATTAGGATTTCTTGTAGCATCATTTAATGATATGACTGATAAAATATCTCAAGCAAGAGATACCGCAAAAAATAGCCAGCAAGAAGCAGAATCACAACAAATTTATCTCGAAACAATTTTATCAAGATTATCCTCTGGTGTTATTGTATTGAATAAGAATGGGGAAATTGAAAAATCTAATATCAGTGCTGCACAAATATTACAAATAGAAATTGATGCCCTAAATCAAAAAAATATCGATAATATAATAAATACTTTCCCAAAGTTAACAAACTTTTTTGAGTGCATTTCAAATAATATAAGTGAAAAAACCTATGACTGGCGAGAACAAATAACTTTGTCTGAGAAAACAGGTAACCAAATTATAATGATAAATGGCTCAATATTAACAAGTTCTAACAATTCAGTGAGCAAATATATAATAGTTTTTGATGAAATCACAGCTTTAGTCCAGGGTCAACGAGATGCTGTTTGGAGTGAAATAGCCCGTCGACTTGCGCATGAAATTAAAAATCCACTTACACCGATACAATTAGCCGCTGAACGACTAAGAAATAAATATCTTTTAAACTCAGATTCAAATAATGTCGAGATGCTAGACAGAATGACAAATACAATCATCCAACAAGTCGAAACGATGAAGGTTATGGTGAATGATTTTTCAGACTATGCCCGGTCATCTGACTCAAAAAAAGAGGAAATAGAAATTGTGCATCTATTACAAGAAGGTGTAGATTTATTTAGCAATATGAATCATGGAAGTAGAATTGAAATAGATATAAAAACTGATCTACCAAAAATATATGGTGATGAGAAAAAGCTAAGACAGGTATTAAATAACCTACTAACCAATGCAGTAGATGCAAATGCAATGGGGCACGATAATTCACTAAAAATAAGTGCTAAAGTAGCCAATATTGAGGATAATGAAATAATTGAGATACGGATAATGGACAGTGGCCCGGGGATAGACCCACTTGTTGAAAATAACTTACTTGAACCATATATAACAACAAAAGAGAAAGGGACAGGACTGGGACTAGCTATAGTGAAAAAAATTATTGACGAACACTCGGGTACTTTTTGGCTCGAAAATAATAGAGAAGAAAATGGTGCATGTGCTGTAATAAGACTACCAGTAAATAGTTAAATATAAGAAAATGAGTAAACGACACATTCTTGTTGTTGACGATGAACCAGATATTCGCAGTCTTGTGCAAGAAATTCTGGAAGATGAGGGGTTTAGTGTAAAAGTCGCTGAAAATGCGGTTATAGCTCGCCAATCTATTAAACATACAAAACCCGACTTAATTTTATTAGATATTTGGATGCCAGACGTTGATGGTATTACCTTGCTAAAAGAATGGAAAAATTCGTTTAGTCAAGAAACCCCAATCATAATGATGTCCGGACACGGAAATGTCGAAACGGCTGTAGAAGCAACACGGAGTGGTGCTTACGACTTTATAGAAAAACCACTTTCCACTGCAAAATTATTATTAACAATTAAACATGCACTAGAAACCTATTCGTTAAAAAAAGAAAATCTAGAATTAAATCAAATTACAAATTCGAAACTTGAGCCTATTGGTAAAAGTAAAATAATTAATGAACTAAAATCTAAAATATTACAAATTGCCAAACACGATGCAAATGTTTTAATGACGGGTGAATCAGGAACCAATAAGGAAATACTTGCTAGATATCTTCACTCGCTTAGTTCTCGCGCTGAGAAACCTTTTATAGCTGTAAACATTTCGACATTAGATGAAGAAAATTCGCAGAAAAAGTTATTTGGATTTGAAGTAAATGATCAAATTCAAAAAGGCTATCTTGATAATGCAATGGAAGGAACTTTATTTATTAATGATATTGGAGAACTCAGTACAACACTACAATCTTATTTGCTTGATGTATTTAAAACAAAAAAATTCTCGCATATAGGAAGTTCTGAACTTATAGACTTAAATATGAGAATAATTGCTGCAACACGTTATGATTTCGAATTACTGATAAATAAAGGAAAATTTGTTGACGAACTATATTATTTATTAAATGTATTGCCAGTAAATATTCCGTCATTACATGAGCATTATGAAGATATTCCAGAATTGCTTGAATACTATGTAAATCAATTTATAGAAATGGAATCACTGCCATATAGAAAATTTAGTGTCTCGGCACAAAATCGTTTACGAGGTTATAAATGGCCGGGTAACGAAAGTGAATTGAAAAATCTTGTTCAGCGTTTACTAATACTAGGAACGGAAGAAATTATTAATATTGAAGAAATTGAATCTTATCTAGGAAAAACTGAAATGCAGCAAAAACAATATAATTCCGAAATATTTAATTTAGATCTCCCATTACGAGATGCAAGAGAAAATTTCGAAAAAGCATATCTTATGTATCAATTAGAAAAAGCAAATGGTAACGTTAGTAAATTAGCAACAGAGATTGGTATTGAACGTACACATCTCTACAGAAAACTAAAAACACTAGGAATTAATTTAAAATGAAAATTATTATTCTCGGGGCTGGTCAAGTAGGTTCATCTGTAGCTGCTAATCTAGTTAATGAAGATAATGATATAACTTTGGTTGATATAAATCCGTCTGCACTGCAATCAATTAGTGAGCGTTTCGATTTAAGAACTATTACCGGAGTCGCGTCTCATCCTTCAGTACTAGAGAAAGCTGGGGCAAGGGATGCGGAGATGATTTTAGCTGTAACAAATTGTGATGAGGTAAATATGATTGCCTGTCAAGTTGCCTACACTCTATTTCATACACCAACTAAAATTGCACGCATTCGTGAAATTGAATATTTAAAGAATCATCCTTTGTTTGCTCAAGAAGCGCTGCCTGTTGATGTTCTCATTAGTCCAGACAGATTAGTTACCGAACAAATACAGCAATTAATAAAACATCCCGGCGCCCTTCAAGTTCTAGATTTTGCTGATGGAAAAGCCCAAATGGTAGTCATAAGAGCTTCCTATAGCGGGGTATTAGAAGGACTTTCGTTACGTGAATTAAAAGAAAAACTTAAAAATATAAATATCGAGTACAAAATTGCAATTATTTATAGTAAAGGAAAACCTATAATCCCAAATGCTGACACTGTTATTAAAGCCGATGATGAAATTTTCTTTATTAGTTCACAAAAGTCAATGGACAATCTACTGCAACATATTCGAATTAAAGACAAACCTCTTAAAAATATCATGATATCAGGAGGTGGAAATATAGGATCGAGATTGGCCGAGTCATTAGAAAAAGAATATAAGATAAAGTTGTTAGAATTAGATCCAAAAAAAGCTTCTCGTGCGGCTGAAAAGTTAAAAAACACTATTGTGCTACATGGTGATGCTACAGATGAAGAATTATTAAACGAAGAAAATATAGATAGGTCTGACGTGTTTTGTGCATTAACAAATCATGATGAGGTAAATATTATTTCTTCAATGCTCGCAAAACGTCTTGGAGCCAGAAAAGTAATGGCGTTAATAAATCGAGCAGCATACGTTGATCTTGTGCAAAGTAATACTATAGATATTGCTATTTCGCCACAACAAGCAACTATAGGCAGTCTACTTGCTCATGTTAGAAAAGGAGATGTTGTAGTTGTTCACTCTCTAAGAAGGGGTGCGGCTGAGGCAATAGAGGCAATTGCGCATGGAAACGAATCATCATCTAAAGTAGTTGGGAAAAAAATTCAAGATATAGGACTTCCACAGGGGACAACAATCGCCGCAATAGTTCGAGGAAATGATGTGTTAATGGCTAAGAAAAAAATGATCATAGAAACAAATGATCATGTGATTCTAATTGTGTCCGACAAAAAACATGTAAAAAAAGTTGAATCATTATTCCAAGTGGATATTACGTTCCTATAAGTTAACATATATCAACAAGAGAAAATAATTATGCAACTAGCGGTAATTCTTCGGATATTAGGTATTTTACTCTCTCTATTCAGTCTCACGATGATACCGCCATTAATAATATCGCTTGTTACTAATGACGGCTCGATTACTCCGTTCTTGCTTGCGTTTGTAATTATACTTCTTACTGGTTTGGCCTTTTGGTTACCAGTTAGAAATTTTAGAAATGACTTAAGATTGCGCGATGGTTTTGTTGTTGTTGTTATTTTTTGGGTTGGTCTTGGGGTAGCAGGAAGTATACCTTTATTAATCTCAAAGACTCCTGATCTGTCAATTACTAATGCTATTTTTGAATCAATTTCTGGGCTTACTACTACGGGAGCAACAATTATTGCAGAAATTGATACCCTACCAAAATCAATTCTATTTTATCGGCAAGAATTACAATGGCTTGGAGGTATGGGTATTATTGTTTTGGCCGTCGCAATACTACCGATGCTGGGTATTGGTGGTATGCAATTATATCGTGCTGAGACACCAGGGCCAGTTAAAGACACCAAACTAACTCCTAGGATTACTGAAACAGCAAAATCACTCTGGTATATTTATTTAACTATGACTATAGCATGCGCGCTTTCATATTATCTTGCTGGAATGAATTCTTTTGATGCTATTGCTCATAGTTTTTCTACTGTCTCAATTGGTGGATTTTCAACTCATAATCAGAGTATAGGATACTTCAACAATAACTTAATAGAGTTAGTGGCAATATTTTTTATGTTAGCATCTGGAATTAATTTCAGTTTACATTTTCTTGCATTTAAAAATGCAAATATTAAACCATACCTTGGTGATGATGAATTACGCGCATATTTAAAAATATTACTAATTATTTGTATTGTATGTTCTGGCTATAATGCAATCGGAGGTGATTACGAAACAATAAAAGAAGCGCTCAGAGATAGTGTTTTTCAAACAATATCAATTGCAACAACAACAGGTTTTACAACAACAGAATTTCAAAATTGGCCAGGATTTGTACCGATACTGCTAATTATTTCCTGTTTCATTGGAGCCTGTGCTGGCTCGACCGGTGGTGGTATCAAGGTAATTAGAGCATTATTATTTTTTAAGCAGGGAATCCGAGAAATAAAACGACTTATTCATCCAAATGCAATCTTTACTATCAAAATTAACGATAAACCAATTTCAGAGCGTATTATTGAAGCAATATGGGGTTTTCTGGCTGTCTATATTGTTATATTCGCAATCTTACTATTGGTACTAATGGCAACTAATATCGATTTTATAACTGCATTTTCTGCATTATCGGCATGTATAAATAATCTTGGACCTGGTTTAGGAGAAGTTAGTCAGAATTATTTTACACTTAGTGATGTAGCTAAATGGATTCTATGTTTTGCAATGTTGTTAGGCAGGCTAGAAATATTTACATTATTAGTTTTGTTCAGTCCATCATTTTGGCGCCATTGAGAAATAGAATTAAAAATAAATGGGACAAGTATTATAGTTCTAATATAAAAACACCTGCCCCTCCCTCAGAAGTTCTTTTTTTTAATCAACATCTTTTGCCGTCAAAAGGCGCTGCTCTCGATCTAGCATGTGGATATGGATCTAATTCAATATGCCTTGCAAATAATAAACTGAATGTTACGGCATGGGATATATCTCAATTAGCACTGCAAGAATTATCTATTCGTTCAAAAGATTTAGGTTTAGTAATTAACTGTGAAGCCAGAGATGTCTTACAATATCCGCCAGAACCAAATACATTCGATGTTATAGTAGTTAGTAAATTTCTTGATCGTCAATTAATAAAACATATACGTCGCGCAATAAAGCCTAATGGACTAATTTTCTATCAAACATTTATTAAAGATAAAATTGATAAATTAGGACCAAAAAATCCTGACTATCAATTGAATAAAAATGAATTATTAGAATTTTTCAATGACTGGAAATTAATATTCTACAGAGAGGACGGAAAAACTGGAAACTCAAAAAGAGAGTTTAGAAATGAAGCAATGATAATTGCTCAAAAAAAATAATTTAATTTTTACAAGAATTAACTATTTAAGTCTAGTGTGCCAACAAGATCTGAAATACTATCTAAATCATTTGCATCCAAATATTTTATTATCCCCTGATTTAATTTTGTGCAAACTAACGGCTCATAAAATAATGCTGTACCGATACCAATAGCTGTTGATCCAGCAATAATAAATTCAATGGCATCCTCTAGTGTTCGTATTCCTCCTTGTCCGATAATCGGTATATTATGTTGTTTTGCTACCTGATAAACTTGATGCACCTTCAATAATGCAATAGGTTTGATTGCGGGTCCTGATAATCCCCCTTGATTATTATTAATTATAGGTTTACGTTTTTCTATATCAATCGCCATCCCCGTGATTGTATTTATCACAGCAAAACCATCGGTGCCAGATTCAATGCAACACCTTGCATTCTCTGCAATATCGGTCTGATTTGGAGATAATTTTGTTATTAAGGGTTTCTTTGTCGCCCTTCGGCAAGCTTCGACAACTTTTGCTGACATTAAAGGATCATTCCCAAATTCAAGTCCACCTTTCTTAACATTTGGGCAGGAAATATTAATTTCCATTGCATCAATCGGAGAATCATCAAAAATTCTTGTTATTTCTTCATATTCTTCAATAGTCGACCCCGATAAATTTGCTATAAAACGTGTTTCTTCAAAATCGAGATTCGGTAAATATTCATCAACTACCACTTTTGAGCCGGGATTTTGAAGTCCTATTGCATTTAACATCCCCAAATAAGTTTCAGATATTCTGTGAGGAGAGTTACCTAAACGGGGCTCGAGCGTTGTTCCCTTTAAGCATATTGCGCCAACATCAGTATTTGAGAAACCATTAATCCGTGTATACTCCTCCCCGAAACCAACGCATCCTGATAATAAAACCAATGGGGTATTAAATTTTAGACCGCGGAATTCAATATTAAGTTTTTTCTTTTGTTTCACATTTGAAGATGTTTTTGTCATATTAAGTATTATTTTTCGAATATTAAAAACTAGCCTATGTTTAATATTGTTCTATTTGAACCAGAAATTCCACCAAATACTGGGAATATTATACGCCTTTGTGCTAATACAGGAACAAAACTACACCTAATTCACCCTCTTGGTTTTAAAATCAATGCAAAAGAACTGCGTCGTGCTGGATTAGATTATATCGATTGGTCAATTGTCTATCATTATAATAATTACGAGGACTATATAAAGAAAAATTCTCCTAAATCTTTTTATGCTATATCAACAAAGGGAGAAAGATATTATTCGGATTGTGATTTTACAAAAAATGATAGTTTTATATTTGGCCCAGAAACTAGAGGTCTTCCCGAAAAAATATTGGGTAAATTTCCAGCAGAAAAAATTTTAAAGATCCCCATGCTAAAAGATAGTAGATCTCTAAATCTATCAAATGCAGTAAGTATTATTGTTTATGAAGCTTGGAGAAAAATCGGCTTCAAAAATACCTAGAAATATCTAAACTACAATATTTCTGGCAATGGAGGACCATAACAATACGCCCTATAAAGAGCTTTCATATTCTCCTTAAAAATATAGAAAGTATAATCGCATGCTTGATCTCTATCGCCAGGAAAAACAGTAAGAAATTTCTCATAGTGCCTGATAGTCTCCATATCTCTATGATTAAGGAGATACATATAACTTAAATATAAATGCGGCAAAAAATGAGTTCTGTTGTTCTCGTAACGGATAGGTATTTTAATTGCATGTTTAAAAAATTTCTCTGCATCATAGTATCTTCCATGTTCGAGCGCATATATACCTATCATAGTTGATAATTTTTTACTAGTTCTCTTAGTGTAAAGTATTTTATTATAAAAATGCCAAGCATACTCAGTTCGGTCCAAAGAGTTTTGTAAATTTCCGATCTTTAGTAAATAATAAGGCTCTTCTTGGTTTTGTCTATGTGCTTCTTCCCAAGATTCCATTGTTTTATCTATATCACGAAATTCCGTATAATACGCTGAGCCCAAAAGAAAGTGAACGAAGTGTTTGTTTTGATCTGATTCCAAAGATTTTGACCAAAGTTTCACAGGGTCTTTCCAGAAAGTTGTGTGATGATAAGCAGAATATCCATAAGACAAAATTATCGATAATGACAGTAATATAAATATTTTTTTATAAAAATTATTTTTTTTAATAATAACTGACGAAACCCCCCAGACAATCGCTATATACAAACCTATATGTGGTAAATATGTCCATCGATCACCAATAAAAATACCCTCTCCTCCTGTATTTAAAATCCCAATACATGGAAACAATGTGCCTAAAAACCATAACCAACCGATAAGTAGGTAAGGTTTTTGTCTAATATAAAAAATTACGCTAGAAGTGATAGCAACGATGCTAAAACCAGCAACACATATTTTCCATAATGGTAGTGGTGACATAGGATAGGGATAATATCCCGTAAAAGTATAAGGGAAAAAACTTTTCCAGAAATAGATCATGTAAACCACAAAACTATTTCCAACTCGTTGCATAAAAGGAACTTGATCCACGGCATGGACATAATATTGTCTTGGCCCGCCTTCAATCATATCAAGCAAAAGATTATCTGAAGTAATGTAATGAACAATGAAAAATATGATAGAGATTAAGAAAAATGGAATTTTTTCTTTTAAAACATAAGTAATTGATCTACGCTTAAACCTTTCCATTGGCCACCAATCAAGTAAAAGAAGTAAGCAAGGAAGTGTAATCCACATTGGCTTTGACAAAAGTGAGAATATAAAAAATAGAATTGCTAATAGATAATAACGAGTTTTGTTTGAATATTCCCTTGTAGCTAGATTTCTATCCTCCTTAGTGTATTTTATATAAAAACTAAGTGCCATAAGACCAAAAAAAGCTGCTAGAACTTCCTTTCTTTCAGCAATCCATGCTACTGCTTCAACATGTTGCGGATGTACAGTAAATAAAATGGCGACAAAAAAGCTTTTCCATTTGTCTGCTGTCAGCACATATAATAAATAGAAAACCAATAATGAATTAAGGCTATGTAAAAACATATTGGTAACATGGAATCCTCCAGGGTTATCAACTCCGTAAAGAAAGGCATCCAGCTTATATGATAAATGCGTAAATGGCATATAGTAGGGATGCCGAAACTTCTTCCATGAGGAAGAAATATCTTCTAAAGTTGTTCTATCGTAATATTTGATATTACTATCTGCCATTTCAACATACATAAGGTCATCTAAGTTTATAAATTTAAAATAATAGACCTGTCCATATATAAGAAATGTGGAAATAATAATAATTGCTATGAGTATAGTAAAAATGAAAGATTTATTTTTATTCATTTCCCCAAATAAAATACTTTTGAACATGGAAAAATCCAATCTCATAAGACTAAAACGCTTTTAGTTTTCTGTAGCCACGCATAACCATATTTAATAGTTGAAGGCCATTTCTAAAACGCGTTATTTGGGTGCTGCCATAAACACGAGCTTTATATTTTATAGGTATTTCTACCATTTTTAGATTAAGCATTGAACTTCCGAAAATAAGATCGAAATCACCAAACGGATCAAAATTGCCAAAATATGATTGATTATTTTTAATTTTTAAATAGTCAGAACGACTTAACGCTTTTGTTCCGCATAATGTATCAGTATAACGTTGATTTAAGAGCCAGCTAAAAACTACAGAAAAAAATTGATTTGCCATTAAATTTAAAAATCTCATAGCATCTTTTTCCATCGGATAAATTAGACGACTTCCATTAATATACTCGCCTTTACCAGAAATAATTGTGTCCCAAAATACACCAAGTTTTTCTGGGGAAACAGTTAAATCAGCGTCCAGTATTATCAAAACTTCACCGCTAGAATTATCAAAAGCCTTATAAACAGCATCAGCTTTACCGTAACCATCTTGTTTCAACGCTTTTATTTTTTTCTGACTATATTTTGATTTGATTCTTTTTATCTCGTCATATGTACCATCTTCGCTATGGCCTTCAATAAAAACGATTTCTAGATCTTCGCAAAAATCAGGGATACGAAGAACAGCGTCCTCAATATTTCCCTTCTCATTCCTACATGGGATAATCACGGAACAAGACTGATATGGGCGGCTAGCCTTTCTAAGAGATCTGCCAACAATGTAATTTCTTAAACAAAGACGTCTTACAATTGGTAGCGTTGCGAAGTACTTGTTTACAATGTTTCCTATTCCAAAAAAAGATAACGGAAATAATTGTCGCCACTCTTCTTTCACAACATCAAAATCTGCCAACGATAAAAGATTTCTTATATCATCGGTTGGTAGAAAATTTAACTCAACCTGGGGCATTTTTAATCTTAAGATCTCAGCAAACTTTAAAATAGGTTGCCAAAAGTATGAAAAATAACTTACGACTATACGAGTTTCTTGTTTACAAAATTTATGTAATAAATTAAGCGTGGACTGGCAATCATCTAAATATCCAATCGTATCTGATAAAAGAATATAATCGAAAGTTCCTTGTATTTTATTGAGAGATTCTAAAACCTCTACATCGCCGACTAAAAATTCAAATTGGGGAAAATTTTTCTTAGCATTGGCAATCATAGCTTCACTTATATCAATCCCAACCCCTCTTTCCGGTTCTAATGATGCAAGTAAATCTCCTACCCCGCAACCAATCTCTAATATATTTGATTTCTTTGGAATGATAAAAGAAAGATATTTTTCATCCTCCTTGTGGAAATATTTACTCTTTTCTTTCCACTCAAATCTATTATTTGCGTAAAAATTTGATGAATCTAATATTCTTTTTTTTCGACTTGATAAATTCACTTTCTTTAAATTTTTTTTAATGTGATTCGTATCTTTTTTCCCGAGATACCAAATTCTGTGCTGCCTCTTTTGCAGAACATTGAGAAGTTATAACATTAATAACTTGTTCAGATATTGGCATTTCAATCTTATTTTTCTTTGCTAAAATACTTATCTCTTTTGCTGTATTTAAACCTTCGATCTCTTGACCAATTTCTTTTCTCGCTTCATCAATAGTTAAGCCTTCAGCTAATAATAATCCGAGACGCCGGTTACGAGACTGATCGTCGGTGCAGGTCAAAATTAAATCTCCAAGACCTGCTAATCCCATAAAAGTATCTTGTTTAGCCCCCATAGATAAACCTAATCGAGTAATCTCCGCTAAACCACGTGTAATTAAAGCTGAGCGTGCATTACTCCCAAAACCTAGTCCATCTGAAATTCCCGCTGCAATTGCCATAACATTCTTTACTGCCCCTGCGATTTGTACACCTACATAATCAGAATCAACATAAACTCTAAAAAGGTCTGTGTGGAAAATATCTGAAAAATCTTGCGAAATTTTAGTATCTTTAGCCGCTATTGTTATCGCTGTTGGTAATCCTGCAGCTACTTCAACAGCGAAAGAAGGTCCCGAAAGAATTGCTATTGAACAATTATCAATTTCATCTTCGACAACTTTATGACCTAATTTCTGTGTATCTGGCTCCAAGCCTTTGCACGCGAGGCATACGCTTTCAATTGATAATGACTTCAAAAAATTCAGACTGCTTCGTAATGCATGGCAAGGCACTGCACTAATTATTTTTTTGACTTCAACTGGAGTATCCTCTATTTTTTCGATTGGTAAAATGTTGTCAGGAATTTTTATTTCAGGTAAATATCTTCTATTATATCTATCTGATTTTATTTCCCTTATCACATCCAAATCAATATCCCATAGATAAACTTGGTGATGATTTCGTGCCAAGACCAAAGCCAATGCAGTTCCCCAGGAACCAGCGCCTTGTACTAAAACTGGTTGTGATGTCATTCTATTAACACCCGTTAATGAGTTGTACTTTCCTTTGCTTGTTCTGAAGCCTGTTTCCTTTGTTGTTCATATAAAGCATCAAAATTTACTGGCGAGAGTAATAGTTGAGGGAAGCCTCCTTTAACTACAATATCTGAAACCGCCTCACGAGCAAATGGAAACAAAATATTCGCACAAGATGTTGCCAACATACGTCCAATTAACTCTTCAGGAAAATTTTTAATTAAGAAAATGCCAGCTTGATTAATTTCAACTAAGTATATTGTTTTATCTTCTATTTTCACCGTTAGTGTTACTGATAATACTACATCGAAAAGATCCTCTCCTAATGGAGTCGCCTCATTTGTTATATGCATATCAACAACGGGTTTCCATTCCATTTTAAATACATCCGGTGTATTTGTTGTCTCAAAAGATATATCTTTTACATATATTTTTTGAAGTGAAAATTGACCATCTACTGTCTCTTTAGTATTCTTTTTTTCATCAGCCATAAAATTTACCTATCTAGAATATAATATTCTTAAAATGATTATTAAACATTTTTGAGACCCTTCGTTAAAGGTAAATTTGCATTCTTCCATGATGCGATGCCTCCTTTTAAACAGTAAATCATTTCTTCTCCTTGTCTTACTAGTTTTTGTGTTTCCTTTAGTGAGAGACTGCCATTTGAGCAATAAAAAATAATTCCTTTATTGTTGATCTTTTTCAATTTATTTAATTTTTCTGGTAATTCTTGCAAACTAATATTCTTGGCATTAATAATATGGCCATTTTCAAATTCATTCTGACTACGAATATCGATCACTTCAGCATTCTCGCGATTAATTAATTGTGTTACCTCATCCGTAGTCAGTAACTTTACGCCACCAACTATGTCTCCAAAAACGTTCCATATTAATAAGGTTAGAATTACAAAAAGTAACGAAAATAAATATGGATGAGTTAGAATAAATTCAGGGAACTTTTCCATTAAGCCATTCTCTTATTAGTAGTTCGAATATCGACGATGATACGTCATATCTGGTGGTGAAAAAACCATTGAAATAGAGTAAATAACAAATTTATTTAACGTGTTGTATTTAATAATTTCATGCTAATATTCGCAAAGTCATTAAAACTCAAAGCCTAGCAGGGTATTTGCTTAGATTAACCTACAACCTCAATTATATATTTATTGCAGATTAAAATTGCAAAAAACTTTGATCGACCCAATATTCTTCTTCGTTTCTGTTACTGATGGTCAATATCAGTGATGCAACTAGTTCATAAACCCACTATTTTGATAGTCCTCGATGGCTGGGGGCATACGGATAATACTGAATACAATGCAATATATTCTGCCCATAAACCAACTTGGGACCAAATCTGGGAGCAATACCCACATACACTGATTAATGCATCAGGTCTTGATGTAGGGTTACCAGCCACACAGATGGGTAATTCTGAAGTTGGTCATATGAATATTGGGGCTGGTCGAGTAGTTGATCAAGAATTTACACGTATAACACGTGCCATAAAAGATGGTACATTCTATAAAAATAAAATACTCAATGATTCATTCAATTTTGCAGCAAAAAATAATAAAGCTGTTCATTTGTTAGGCTTGCTCTCTGCGGGAGGTGTTCATAGCCACGAGGATCATGTTTTTGCATTAATGGAACTAGCAAAAAAGTGTAAAGTTAAAAAATTATATCTTCATACATTTTTAGACGGACGAGATACATCTCCAAAATGTGCTATTGAATCAATACATAAGGTTCAATTAAAAATCAAAGAATTAAATATAGGTCATATTGCTTCATTGATTGGCCGTTATTATGCTATGGATAGGAATAAGCATTGGGACAGAACGAAATTTGCATACGATCTTATCAGTCAAGGCAAAACTGATTACAGGTCAAGTGATCCATTTATTGCGATCGATATGGCCTACGCAAGAGATGAATCTGACGAATTTATATCACCAACCGCAATTGCTAAACATGGAGAACCTCCAGTAATCGTTGAGGATGATGATGTTATTATTTTTGCTAACTACCGTGCGGATCGCGCTAGACAATTAGCTCGAGCATTTACTAAACCAAACTTTGTAGCATTTGAACGAGAAAGAATGCCAAAGCTTAAGACCTTTATAAGTTTAACCTCTTATAAAGCGGAATATGAATTTCCCGTTGCTTTTCCTCCAGTTTCTTTGCCAAATGTTTTTGGTAAATATATTTCTACTCTTGGTTTAAAACAATTACGTATTGCTGAGACTGAGAAATACGCTCATGTAACCTTTTTTTTCAATGGTGGTGATGAAAGTGTATTTGAGGGTGAGGATCGCGTATTAATTCCATCGCCGCACGTACGTACTTACGACCTGGCGCCAGAAATGAGCGCAGAAAAAATAGCTGACTACATGATAGAGTCAATCAACAGTCATAAATATGATTCGATAATATGTAATTTCGCTAATGCTGATATGGTTGGTCACACGGGTAATTTTAAAGCAACGATTTCTGCTATAGAAACAATTGATAGGTGCTTAGGGAAAATTATTGAATCTACGCAAAAGGTAGGAGGTGAAATTCTTATAACCGCAGATCATGGAAACGCCGAACAGATAAAATCATACACAACAGAAAAAATTAAATCACAGCCTCATACCGCGCATACAAGTAATTTAGTTCCGTTAATTTATATTGGCAGATCTGCAAAGTTTTTGCCTGGTACTGGCGCGTTATCAGATGTTGCTCCAACACTATTAAATATCATGAATATATCGCAACCCGAAGAAATGACGGGTAAATCACTCTTAAAACTACTAGACAATAGGACGTCAGCAATTATTGGAAAATAATTTTTTATGGTCCCGTCCACTAGAATAGTAATATTTACTAAAAAATACGCTTTACTTTTTTTACTAAGCCTATCATTTCCAGCCATCGGAAACGAATCAAATCATAAGGAGAAATTAAAACTGAAGGAAATTCAGTCTCGTATGGTGGGCGTTAATAAAAAAATTGAAAAAGCTGAAGGCCAAGTAAACGAATTGCAAATAGAACTAAAAAAAAATGAATTAATGACGAGTGAAATATTTACACAATTAGAAAATATCCAACATAAAATTTTAAAGAAGAAAGATAATCTTAATAAATTAGAACTTAAAAAAGAAGATTATCAGAAAATACTTAATAAAGAAAAGGAAACTTTAATTTCTCAAGTAAAAACTATTTATAAAATTGGTAAATATAATTATTTCAAACTATTACTCAATCAGCAGAATTCATCCCAAATTACTCGTGCAATAGCATATTATGATTATGATAACTACGCGCGCTCAAAACGCATAAAAGAATTAAAGCATACTTTAGAGGAGATTGAGAAAATTCAATTAACCATATCTAAGCAAACCTACAAACTTGAATCATTAGAAGATAAACATAAATATAAATTAAAAAGATTTAATAGCTATCGTGAGGATAGACTAAAATTTATAAAAGATATTAATAAATACATTAAACAACAAGGGATTGAGCTTCTACTTCTAAAAGAAAACGAACGTGAACTTGGTAAGCTTCTAAATAAATTAAAAAGTCATAGAATAGATAAAATTAATTCTACTAAAAAGGAATTTTCTTTTAGTTCAAAAAAGGGGGGATTAATTTGGCCAATAAATGGAAAATTATTAAAAAAATATGGCGCACAAAAAAAAATAGCTAGTCTAAAGTGGAAAGGGGTTCTCATTGAAGCAAAAGTAGGCTCTCAGGTAAGCGCTATTAGTGAAGGAAGAATTGTTTTTGCAGATTGGTTCCGTAATTTTGGCTTACTTGTCATAATTGAACACGAAAATGAATTTTTAACTTTATACGGACACAATCAGAAACTATTAAAAACTACTGGAGATTTTGTTCAAGCTGGAGAAAAAATTGCTACTGTAGGTGATAGTGGTGGGCAAGAGAACCCTGCACTTTATTTTGAAATCAGGGAAGGGAAAAAAACCTTAGATCCATCGCTATGGTGTAAAAAATAATCTCCAATATAACTTGTAGGTAATACCCAATAACTAGTATGCTAAGAAAAAAGTAAATTTAATTAGGATTATACTAAAATTAAATAATTAAGATAGCCCGCTAATTATTGCCTGAATGGAGCTTGAGAATGTTTATATCTAAAAAAATACTACAAATTCTATTACTTTTTTTTATTACTAACAAATTTACTCTAGCAGATTCTGGGCAAGAAAAAAATTTAAATACTATACCTTTGGATGAAATCCGAGTATTCACAGAAATTTTCTCAAAAATTAAAAGTGATTATGTCGAAAATTTAGATGATAAGGTGCTTCTGGAAAATGCAATACACGGGATGCTGCAGGGGTTAGATCCTCATTCTGTCTATTTAAATAAAGAGGCCTATAAGGAACTACAAGAAGGCACTTCTGGAGAATTTGGCGGTCTTGGAATTGAGGTTGGTTATGAAGATGGTTTTGTAAAAGTTATTTCGCCAATCGATGATACGCCTGCACAGCGAGCTGGGATTAAAGCGGGTGATTTAATTATTCGTTTAGACGGTAAATCTGTTAAGGGTATTTCGCTTATGGAAGCGGTAAAAATGATGAGAGGTAAACCTGGAAGTGAAATTGAACTAACCATACTGAGAGAGGGCGAAGAAAAACCTTTCAATATAAATATTATACGGGACGTAATAACAATAATAAATGTCAAAGCTAAAATAATAGAACCTGGGTTTGGGTATGTTCGTATCTCAAATTTTCAAATACACACAGTAGAGGATTTACGCAAATCACTTAAAAATTTAGAAGACGAAAATAATAATACACTTAGAGGATTAGTATTAGATCTAAGAAATAACCCTGGTGGTTTGCTCAATGCTGCGGTGGGGGTCTCTGATTTATTTCTCAATAATGGGCTAATTGTTTATACCGAAGGCAGAATAAAAGACTCAAAACTCAAATTTAACGCGAAACCAAATGAGTTAGTCAAAAATATTCCTATTATTGTTCTTGTTAATGGTGGTTCAGCCTCTGCGTCAGAGATCGTTGCCGGTGCATTGCAAGATCATAAAAGAGCAATTATTATGGGAGAAAAAACATTTGGGAAAGGTTCTGTACAAACCATTCTGCCAATGGATGATGAAACAGCGTTGAAATTAACTACTGCCCGATATTACACCCCCTCCGGTCGTTCTATACAAGCATCAGGTATTGAGCCAGATATGACTGTAAGGAACATACAATTTAATGTTAAAGATAATAGTAGTATGGGTAGCGGGTTAATCAAAGAGGCGGATCTAAGTGGTCATCTTGATAGCGAGACTCCTGAAAATAATTCAGAAAAGGAAAATAATAGTAACTCCTCACTCATAGAAACTGATTATCAACTCTACGAAGCACTAAATGTACTAAGGGGGCTTTCAATCCATTTGAAAAAAACTGGATAAAAGCGTGTGCATTCTTACTCTACACTAATGAAATATAATTACATATTTTTATTTTTTTTATTGAGTCTATTCTCAACGTTAACGTATTCCGAACAAACATCGCTGCCTTCGATTTCAATTATAATTGATGATCTTGGTTATAAACAAAAAGAAGACATGCTAGCACTTTCATTACCTGGTCCAATTGCTTATGCAATTCTACCTCACGCTCCTTACACGAAAGAGGTAGCGATAATTGCTTCTCGAAATGGAAAAGAAATACTTTTACACCAACCTATGCAAGCATTAGAAAATAATGACCTGCTTGGCCCAGGAGCATTAACATTAAATATGACTGAAAAAGAGTTTGTAAAAACACTAGAAACAAATATAAATATCATGTCGAACATAATAGGTATAAATAATCATATGGGAAGCTTATTGACACGTCATCCAGGTCATATGCAATGGCTAATGAATGTTCTAAAAAAAAATAAATACATATATATCGACAGCCTAACCAGTACCAATAGTGTAGCTGGGGAAATAGCAGGGAAAAATAAAATTCCTTTTCTGAAAAGAGATATATTTCTCGATAATAAAACGGATTTTGAATATATAACTAAAAAAATTTTCGAGCTAATTGCAATAGCAAAAAAAGAAGGTACAGCTCTAGCAATTGCTCACCCACATTTTAATACTATAGAAATATTGTCTAAATTTTTACAAGATATAGATAAATATGGTGTTAAATTAATCGGAATCAAATCACTTACAAAAATAAGGAATAATGAATATTATATTGATATATAATTAATTACTTATCTTTCCATGAAAGAAATATAAAAATTAACCCAAAAAAACCTAATATATAAGAAACAAACGGAACTGAAATTATCGTCCCGTACGCTGTATCATTCAGAGCATAAATAATTGATGCTGATAAAATAAATCCGGACCCGATAACTGAAATAATTATTTTTCGATTATATATTTTCATCTCCTTACGTAATTTGTGTATTTCATACGATTTATTCTCCATTTCTATTTTCCCTTCATATAATTTATCAATTAAATCTATCGTTCTGTTTGGAAGTTCAGGTAGGCGCTCAATTACTCTGGGTAAATTTATCAATGTGCCCTTTATAAATCCTTTAACCCCCATGCGTTCATTCATCCAACGTTCCAGCTCTGGTCTCGCTGTTTCCCATAGATCAAGCTGCGGATAAAGTTGTCTGCCAATGCCTTCAATATTTATAATGGTTTTTTGTAGTAAAATTAGCTGGGGCATTATCTCAACATCAAAACCACGAGCAATTTGAAAAAGTCTTTGTAATAATTCACCTAAAGAAATTTCATGCATAGGTCTATCTAGTAGTGGTTCGCATACAGTTCTAATAGCCCCTTCAAGCTCGTCAACACGTGTTTCTCGGGGCACCCAACCAGATTGAATGTGTAGAACAGCAACTCTATGATAATCACGATTTAAGAATGCAATTAGGTTATCAGCAAGATAATGTTGGTCAAATTCAGTTAATGAACACATAATACCGAAATCAATGACTTTAATTATTGGTAACTCTTTTTTCCCCCCTGGAGCAACGAAAATATTTCCTGGATGCATATCAGCATGAAAAAAATTATCCCTAAATACTTGTGTAAAAAATATTTCGACACCAAATTCCGCCAAACATTTTAAATCTACATTAGCATTCTTTAGTGCGTTTATATCACGTATTGGTATACCCTCAACACGTTCGATAGCAAGAACATTTCTTTTCGTCAATTCCCAGTCAATCTTAGGAACATAGTATCTATTTTCATTTTCAAAATTACGATATAACTGAGAGGCATTCGAGGCCTCTCTCTGCAAATCTAATTCATTAAATATCGTCTTTTCAAATTCTTTTATAACCCCAGTAAATTTTAAAGATTTTGCATTCTTATTATATCTTTCTGCTTTTTCAGCTAATAAATGCAATAAATCTAGGTCTTTTTTTATTACTGACTCAATGCCCGGGCGTATAACCTTAATAATAAAATCACGTCCATCTTTAAGAGTTGCGCTATGTACTTGGGCAACTGATGCTGAAGCCAATGGTATTTCATTAAATTCTAGAAAAACATCATCAATACCACACCCATAAGCATCTTCAATAATTTTTCTCGCAATATCTCCAGGAAATGGAGCTACATTATCTTGTAATTTTGCAAATTGATCAGCGATATCTTCTGGAATTAAATCACGACGTGTAGATAGTATCTGCCCTAGCTTAATATAAATAGGTCCTAACTCTTCTAACATTAAACGTATTCTTACTGCTCTTGTTTGTTCATTCTTAGTAAACCAATTCCAAGGCAAGATATAGAAAAGAAAACGAATGGGTCTTAATAAGTGTGTTGCAAAAATAATTTCATCTAGGCCGTGAGAAATTAATACCTTCTGTATTACTAATAAACGTAAAAACTTCGACATGGTTAACTATTACGCCTATTTTCTGATAAAGAAAGATTAAGCTTATCAATTCTTTTTGAAACTAATTCTGTTTCATCTCGAAGAAAATCGACTTCTTTGCAAAATTCACCCATTAATAATTCATCGGGCAACATTTCAAGCTCGAAACGTAAATATTCACTGACATCTAACAAAATTGTTTCGGCTGTCAAAAATGTTGAATTTCCCGCTTTCCGAATAAATCTACCAATTTGGGATGCAAGTGTATTGCCCAATAAGCTGGATAGAGGATCTTCAAAATCCACTTTAAGATTGCTCATTATGTCCTGAAAGTCTCTTGCAAGAGCGATATCTCCTTCTATTTGCATATCAAGAAGAAGAACTGGTGGTTGAATTTTTGAAGATAATATTGTTCTTATAAAATTTCCTGGTGTACTTTTTATTAGTACATCCGGGTTTCCGTTACATTTAGTCTTAATACTCAAACCATTCTCAATAGGAATTATATATAATTTCATTTTTGTATTTACAAACTCAAAAGCAATAATCTTTTTATTTATTTTTTTTAATGCATGGCACATTTCCTCATCAAGAGATAATATCTTGTTGACATAATTCTCAAATTTGCTAATCCAGAATTGCATAATTTACTCAAAGAAATTAAATTTTATAGCCTCGATGAACTGCAGCTATACCACCTGAAAGATTATGATACTTAACATTTTTAAACCCTGCATCCTCCATCATTTCTGACAATTTTTCCTGATTAGGATGCATATGAATTGATTCTACTAAATACCTATAACTTTTCTCATTTCCGGCAACTGCTTTACCAAGTTTAGGGATAAATTTAGATGAATATTTTTGGTAAAACCTATCTAATAATGAAATTGTAACTTTGGAAAACTCCAAGATAATTAATTGCGAACCATATTTAAGCTTTTTACGCATTGATTCTAATGCAGCATTCTTATTAGTAATATTTCGAAGTCCAAATGCAATTATGATAAAATCAAAACTATTATCCCTAAATGGTAAATTTTCTGCATTTGCTCTAACATAATTTACACCTTTAATTATCCCTGTATTGATCAAATTTTCCCTCCCATGATTTAACATATTTTCATTAATGTCACATAACGTGACATGTCCATTTTTTCTTAATTTCTCATAAACTAACTTTGTAATATCCCCAGTCCCACCAGCTAAATCAAGAATACAAGAATCTTTCCTAATCCCACTAATATTTACAGCAAAACGCTTCCATAGTCTATGTATGCCAAACGACATAATATCGTTCATTAAGTCGTAATCATTCGTAACAGATGAAAAAACTTTATTAACACGACTAGTTTTTTCACTTGGAGAAACTTTCTCATAACCAAAATCTGTTTTTTTACTGATCATCTTTTTGATGTACATACCCTAATTTACTTAATTTACGAAGATACTCTCTCCAATTATTCTCCTGATTCTCTCCAAGCTCATATAAATAATTCCACGTATACAAACCTGTTCCATGTCCATCATCAAATACAAGGCGAACAGCATAATTACCAACAGGCTGAACTTCGCTAATATTGATATTTTCCTTACCAGTCTGTAACACCTCCTGGCCAGGACCGTGGCCCTTTACTTCTGCAGATGGCGAAAAAACCCGTAGATATTCACATGGCAATTCAAAAATTTTCCCATCATCATAAACAATTTCAAGAACTTTAGACTGTTTATGTAGAGATATAGTTAATGGGTATAAATTACTTCCAGTCATATTGCTTCAAACTTACTTAATATTTTTATTGTTTTAAAAAATTATATGTAACGATTGTACATGAACCAAAATTTAGACTTAAGTGAAACAGACCTTTATCTGTAATTATTTTTCTTTTGCTTGGTTTTTACGTGCTCTCGGGTGTGTTTCATCATAGACTTGGGCTAAACGCTGAAAATCTAGGTGGGTATAAACCTGTGTTGTACTAATGTCTGTATGCCCTAATAGTTCCTGTACGGCACGTAAATCGCCGCTTGACTCTAAAATGTGACTAGCAAATGAATGTCTTAACATATGAGGATGTACATGACTTGATAAACCCTGCTTTATTGCCCATTTCTTAATACGCTCCTGTATAGATCTTGGACTAATACGCTTACCTCTATTACTAATAAAAAGAGCCTTTTCGTTATCGCTCTTAACCAGATTTTGTCTATTTTTAAGCCAATGGTCTGTTGCCTCAATAGCATATTTACCTACTGGGAGATTACGTGTTTTTTTACCTTTCCCAGTAACAGTTAAAACTCGATCGATAAAATCGATATCATTTATATCCAAAGCTATAACTTCAGCTAGACGTAACCCAGAAGAATAAATCAATTCGAGTATAGCTTTATCCCGAATTGCTAATACATCATTTTTTTCAATTTCTAATAATCGGCAAGCTTGATCAACATCTAATAATTTTGGTAATTTACGAGCCGTCTTTGGAGTTATTATTCCTTCTGTAGGATTTATACTTACTTCGTCCGTTTTAAGTAAATAACGATAAAAAGCTCTAATTGAAGATAAGTTTCTTTGTAATGATCGGCCCGAAATACCTTTACGATGCCGATTAGAAATAAAATCTCTCAATTGTTGGCTCTTAAGATCAGACCATTTCTGAATATTTTGCTTAATACAATAAGTCTGTAAATAATTTAGATCTCTATAATAAGCATCGCGAGTATATTTTGATAGATGGTGTAACGTCTCTTTAAAAGAATTTAGTAATTGTATCTCCGATGAGTACATAAAAATATCTAACTTTCTTCAACCCATGGTTTTATTATAAAACTTAAAATCTCACCAAGATTAGCAAGTAATTCAATCCCCATACCAGGTTGAAAATGCTCGGCGTCAAAACTTCCAATAGCAAGTATTCCTCCCCAGTCAGATCCATGCAAAGGTATCATTACAGATGACGCGATATTATCGCCATCATCACCAAACAAAAATACCTGTTGTTGTCTTTTCATTTTTCCGCTTAATGGTTCTAATTTTTCAATAACACCTCTAAATAAAGATTCTTCTGAAGAATCTTTACCAACAAATTCCTCTGTTAAGGAACTATCTATGAATGAAGGATTTGCAAATAATCGAACAATAACTCTATCAGCATAAAAATTCTTCTTTAAATTTTCATATAGTGTGGCAAAAATATCTTTTGGTTCATTTGCGTCCATTAAAGTAAGTGCTAATTGATGCATACGATGAGCAAGTTCTTCGTTCTGGCGTGCTATTTCTATAAGCTCATGTATTCTTTTGTGAGTCTCATGATTTTGATCCCGCAATACAACTAATTGCTTTTCGACAAGTGAAATTGCTCCTCCGTGTTCATGGGGTATTTCTAATTCAGCAAGAATTGAAGGATTTTTAACAAAGAAATCTGGATTTTCCCTTAGATAATCAGCAACTAGATTTTCCGTGGAATGTTCGGGGGTGCAACTTTCTTTTTCTTTTAAACTCATAATTCAATTTCTCCCTCATAAACTGTTTCCACAGAACCACTCATATATATAGGTTCGCCATCTCCTGCCCAGTGTAGCTTTAGACACCCGCCCCGTAATTCTACATCCACTACCTCTTCTAGATACCCTTGTTGATAAACAACCGCAACTGCTGCACAGGCGCCACTTCCACAAGCAAGAGTTTCTCCAGCTCCGCGCTCATAAACACGGAGCCTAATATTTTTTCGATCTAAGATCTGAACAAAACCAACGTTTACCCCTTCAGGAAATATTCCATGTTTTTGCAATACATCGCCGGTACTTTTCACAGGAGCAGACTCTACATCATCTACAATTATTACTGCATGCGGATTCCCAATAGATGTAGCTCCGAAAATAATGTCTTTATCGCCCAGACTTATAGAATAGTTCTCCAATCTTTCATTAATATCTAATGGAATATTAGCTGGCTCAAACTCAGGTATGCCCATGTTTACAGTAACAGAATGATTATTATCAATTTCTAAAATAAGCCGGCTACTTTTAGTCTCTGCTATAATATTATTTTTTTCCACCAACCCCTTGCTATTAAGATAGACCGCCACACAACGTGCACCATTTCCGCACTGGGCAACCTCAGTGCCATCAGAATTAAATATTCTATAATAAACATCCACTTCGTCATTCTTTGATGGTCCTATTAATAAAACTTGATCGCATCCTATGCCCAAATGTCGATCTGCTATATGTTGTATTTGTTCAGTTTCTTTTGCTTTTACACTAACTATGTATTTTGTTTCTGCGATAGGCTCATAAAAATTTTCTTCCCACTGTTTATATGTGGTTGGGTCCCCATGCCCTTTGTCTACTCTTAGTCTATACGTTGCAACTACATCATGTGCTGTAACATCTCTACCATCAGACCACTTAGCTCTTGGGTCAATTCTAAAAAAGTAAGTAAGAGAATCTTGACCTATACGCCAATGTGAAGCTAGTTCAGGTTCATATTTTGAGGTTTCATAATTAAATACCACAAGTTGTTGATATGCTAATGCTTCCATAATAGCAAGAAATTGAGATCTAGTTTCTTTTCCTATATTACGAAAGGTAGGAGGCATAACAGTTTCACCTACAAGCGTTATAGTATCTCCTTTAATTGCATTAGGGCTTCCATTACTTACAACATCATTGTTGGTTTCCCATCCATAGACTTCCGCTATATTTTCAAATCCTATTCCACCTTCAAAAGCAGATACTTCACTATCTTCAGTTTCAGAAGATACAATTTCACTTGCTTTTACTACCCATATACAAGAGCCTTCATTTCTTCTTGTATACAGGTCTCTCGCATTCTCTAAAGCCATTATTTTTTCATCAGCATGTACATTGCCTACATGTTTATGTGCTAGTCCATTTTTACTTTGAATAAATACCTCCCAGACTGTTCCGTTCTCTGTCATAATTATTTAATTTGTTATTTGA
>CAJWIE010000008.1 GCA_913041115.1 uncultured Legionellales bacterium
AAATATGTTCAAGGTTTTGTATTGGCAAATAACAACGATGTTGTCAAAATTGGGATATAGATTTTGAATGTAAAAAAGATACTTTTTATCGGTTTAAGTTGTGTAGGAGATGTTGTGATGACTTCGGTTATCATACAAACACTACAAAAAAAGTTCCCGCAAGCAATTATTGACTTTGTTGCCGATCAAAGATCTTCAAATTTATATGAAAGATTTCCTAACCTTGGGAAAATAATAATAAAAAATAAAGACGATTTTCTTCGCGGCACTCCATATTTAATTGGACAGTTATGGAGCACTAAGTACGACATTATTGTGGATGTTAGAACGGACGGTTTGGCTTATTTGTTAAGAGGCAAAAAAAAATATACAAAATTATTTGCTAGTAGTTATGGGAAACATGCAATTGAAGATTTAATGGGGGTTATTTATTCTTTACATAAAAATAACCCAATACCAGAGACAACTATTTGGTTATCTGAGATAGAAAGAAAAAATGCACAAAAAAAATTATCAATATTTAAACAAGATGATAAATTATTAGCGATTTGCGTTGGCGATATACGAAGGCCGGTTAAATGTTGGTCGGCAGATAAATTTATTAAATTGCTTAATAATCAAAATGATAAATTTTCTGGTGTAATTTTTATGGGCGGTGATATGGATGCTGAAAGAACGGAAGAGGTGGCCAGTAAAATAAAATTGCCTCATATTGATACAATTAGTTGTAGTTTGTTAGAAACCGCTGCATTTTTAGAGAAGGCGATTATTTATATTGGGCCCGATTCTGGGGTTGGCCATATAGCGAGCGCGGTTAAGACGCCGACAATTAGTTTTTTTAGCGTTGACAGACCAGAGCGTTGTCGGCCATGGGGAAAATCAGTTATTTGTTTAAAAGGTACACATAACGATGCTCGAAATATTTCAATTGAAAGCGTTAACGTTGCCATTCAGGAAATTTTAAATGAATGATCTATTAAGAATTGTAGATAGACTTCTAAAGAAGGGGGGGTATGTAATAAAAAAACATTCTGAATATAATTTGTTGCCTTTAGAAAATTTTCAAAATAACCCTTTGCTTAAAGGAGTTTATGATGTTTTTGATAAAAAAGAGAAAACCACTTTAAGTGATGATGTATCTAAACTAAATATTTGTCTAAGAACCTGTATTAATGAAAAAAGAGCAAGGCATAGTTACAATGAACTAACGGGAGTTGCTATAGATGAGCATCTTTTGAGGTGTATCCAATCTTTAATTACCTCAATAAATAAGGCGGTCAAAAATAATAAAAAAATTAAATTAACTGTTTTTGATGATCGTTCGAATAGTGTTTCATTAGAAAAGATAAATAATTTATTAAATATACTTAGGTGTGACTGGGAAATAATTAAAACGGAAAACACAGGTCAGGGCGGCTCACTTTACGAGCACTTTAATTTTGCTCGCGATAAAAATAGTTTATTTTATTTTTGTGAAGATGATTATTTGCATATACCAGATGCGATAAATGAAATGATAAATTTTTATAAGGGCATATATGAAGAAACATCTACACATTTATTAATCCATCCGCAGGAACACGAGCTCATTTATTCGCAGATTAATTATCCATCCTACATATTGTCAGGACAAAACCGAAGATGGAGAACAATAAGCCACGCTACACATACCTTCTTTACTCATTCTTCAATTGTAGAAAAGTACTGGAAGTATTTTGATAATACCAAATACGTTGGCCACAAAGAAAAACGTCATTTAGGTTCAGAAAAGCAAACAACTGATAAACTTTTTAATCATATCCTTGGCTTTTCGCCGATACCAGCAGTTGCTGTGCATCTTCAATCGCAAAGCAGCCTGCCCCCATTTTTTGACTGGAAAGATATTTGGGATGATACTTAATTTATTGCTTTATAAACTCTATTAGGATCGATATTAGAAATACTAATATCGTCTTCAATGACAATAGATTTATCATTATTTGGATACCATTTAGGCGATAGTTCTTTTGTTGAAAAAAGCCCTATTACAACAGTGCCCGCTGCATCGCAAAGGTGCATTGCTCCAGTATCATTACTTATTGCTATCTGTGAATGTCTGAAGACATAAAATAATTCAGAAATTGAAAATTTATTACAAAAATTATGGCTGTTTTCCGTCTGTGATTTTATGTGCTTTGCTTCCTTCTCCTCTAAGGGACCTCCGGCGATTATAATCTGATAATCGTTTCCGATTAAATTAGCCAGTTTTATCCAGTTTTCCGATGGCCATTTTTTTATTTTTAGTTTTCCACCAATTATAAACACAGCTACTTTTTGTTTTAATAAGTCAGTTACAGTCTTGTCCATGGGATTCATTGCTTTAATCGGGTAAGATATTTCTCCATTTAACCCCCCATCTTTTAAATTATTCAATAATCGTATAGTTTCTGTTGGAATGGAGAGGTGCTTTTTTTGTGTTTTGATAAAAGATTTTATTCTTCCACAATCCCAACCGAACCCCGAGTTTATATTCATAAAAAAACGAACAACAATCATATTTCTTATCGATTTATATAGGCCAAGATTTTGGGGCAGTTGAATAAAAAGCTCATATTTATTTTGTTTAAGTTCTTTAATAGTTTTACTTCTATTTCTTTTGCTTTTTACTAGAATATTGTTCACTAAGCCATCCTCTAGGTCGAAGTCAGCAAATGTTATTCCGTTATCAGAGAATGTTATTAAATCAATTTCTGCAGATGCAAAATTTTGACGAATTATTGATAATGCTGGCAAAGCTACAACAGAATCGCCGAAGGCGCCATCACGATTTATTAAAATTTTTTTTATATTATTATTTTTAACAAAAAGAAGTTTGATAAATATTTTTATAAATAAAGTTCTTAATTTTTTTAAAATAAATACATACGTGAGAAAAATTTTATCTTGTAATGTCATGTAAATAATATAATTTTTTATGTAATAATTTTATCTTTTTTTATTTTATCTAAGACGCTTGATAGTGATATTTTAGAAATTTTACTAGGCGTGAATTTGCTGTCATCCAATGGGAAAGTTAACGGCACACTAATCACTCTATTGCCTTGGCCAAGGGCATGAGTTCTTTTTGGATTTGTTGGGCCAAATAATGCATAAATTGGTATATCTGAGCATGATAAAATATGCATAGGTGCCGAATCATTTGTGACAGCAAATGCAGCATGTTTTCCTAACTCAATTAATTCAAGCACAGAAAATTGATTAGTCGCGTTAATACCAAAAGAACTGCTTAGTTGTTTGTTAATATCATTATCATCATTGCTTCCAACCCAAATTATATCAAGATTTTTGTTACATAAGGATTTTGCAAGCTCAGAGAAATATATCCATCTTTTTTGTTTATGTTTTTTGCTTGAACCCGCGTGAATAATAACGAATTTTTTACTAGTTAGTTTTTTTGAGTTTACCCAATTGCTAATTTTATTTTTTATATTGTTATTGCTAGGCAAACAGGGTACAGCAGCTGCGGGTTTTATTTTGGTTTTTTCTAGTATTTTATTTAATCGCTCGAATGCGTGGCATTGTCCTTTATATTTTGAGCCAGGATTAATATGGTAGGGAAATCTTGGGTGATTACCTGCTCGAAGGCCTATACCAGATAGAGCAGAAATTATTGATGTATGGTCATTAGACTGCAAATCATAAAGCATAGAGAATTTGCTTTTTCTAATCCATTGGATTATTTTTATTGTGTCAATCACTGTTCCACGATCAATAGTTTTAATGGCGATACCGTCCCAATTAATAAATAATTCCTCATATATTGAAGAAGTTAGTAGCCATATTTCTTTGTTAGAATAGTGTTCTTGTAATCTTTTAATTATAGGCGTAGACATAATTACATCACCTAGTGCTCCAAGTTTTATAATTAAAATTTTCATTTTTTTAATATTCTTAATAAAATATTTATATTTGTTATTTAGAAAGCGAGAGTTTTAAGGCAGAAGCATAGAAAGCAATTAATAACCAAATCATGCTCGACCAGACCGATCCATAGAAAGCCATGTGTGCATTAAAAGGAAAAATAGCTACAACAACAGGAACTAGAAAAACAAATCCATTAAATGAATTTGCTGTATATCGTATTGATTTGATGAGCAAATAAAACAATAATAGAAAACCAACTAACCCTATTACACCCGCTTCAGCAAGAATTTCAAGTATCAACAAATGTGGGTGTGTGGGCGGAAGGTTTTTTGAAAATAAGTAATTAAGTCTATTGCTCTTGCTTATGATAAAAATGTCATCACTCTTGGCGTAGTCATGATAAATATATCTAAAGCCCCTTGGGCCAATTCCATTAATAGGGTGTTCTTTAAAGATAGAATATGCAGTTCTCCATATTGGTAAACGTACTGCTGTTGCAGAATTAATTTTTTCGTAGTCAGAACTGAAAAGATCAAGAGTAATCGTGACACGTTCTTTTGTTGGCTGATGTAATGTTATGGTTGCTGTTAAAACACACGTAGTAATTAGACCTATCAACAATATTGTATTTGATATTTTGAATTTATTTTTAGAGGAAAAATAAATACAAACTAAAAAACCAAAAGAACAAAGCGCTAACATAAGCCATGCAGCACGACGCCCGCTTATTAACACAACAAAAAACAGAGGAATAATGCTTAGCCAAAACCATTTGTTTTTGTTTGTATTTTTAAAAATAGCCAGAAAATATATTGGAGATAGTATTGCGCATACGTGTGAAATTGTATTTCTTGGATAAAATACCCCCGTAATTCCTGTTTCAGGAATATAAGGAAACCCTAATAGGTTATAACCAATAAAAAATTGTATTGACGCATCAACACACCAAAAAAGAACAATAAGGAAAATACAATTAACAAATATATCAAAACGTTTATTATCTTTTGATAACTCTTGAATAATAAATAAACCCGAAAACAAAAACCTTAGATAAGGAAAAATTGTTTGAGAGGAACGTAATGGATTAACAGCATCAAAAAATGATACTAACAACGGAACCCACAAACACAAAAATAATACAATAAATGTTTTAAGTATTTTATCTTCCCAAATAGACTTTGGGGACAAGACAAACCTATAGAATCCTATAATTGCCATTATTGCTAATGGGTAGTTATAGAATGCTTTGCTTACAAAACCAATGATTGCTAGTAAAATTAAAATCATTGGCCAATATTCTTTTATGCTAATTTTCATAGAATTGTTTTTAACGATAGCGTTCAATTACAATGTTTAAAAGACCAGATAGATAACCAAATGCACTAGCTAGTTTTATTATACATTTTTCTAGCCTAGAATTTTTAAGTGTAACCATGTATAAAATAAAAGTTACTGTTGCCCCAAAAAATTTTCCTATTATTTTTAGTATGAAATGGGACCAAGCTTGAAATGAGTTCCTTTTATATTTGTATTGAATTACATTATTTATAGCCCCTGTAAAATGCCTAAAAAATAAATATTTTTTCGTTTTTCTATCCGCAGTTATATGTTCAAAAATAATCGCATCGCTTACCCAGACATGCTTATTGTTTTTTGATGATGATCTATCGAAGAAATGGAAATCTTCACCCCCTGTAAAATTGTACGTTAAATCAAATTGTAACTTCTGTTCATTTACTAATTTACTTTTAAATAGAACATTACCAGCAGCAACATGTCTTGGTGTATGACCAGTTTTGAATTTTGATTTATATTCTATTGAACTTAGTTGGTCTTCGTTAGTTATCGGAATAACTGGCCCAGCTACAACATCAGCATCGTATTGAATCAATGCGGAAAAATTTTTAATTAACCAATTTGTTTTAGGAAATTCATCATCGTCAATAAAACATATTAGATTACTAGAAATTACCAATGCCTCATTAACCAAACGATTTCTTGCCGAAGCAATACCGCGTTCTGGTTCAACGAAATAATATATAGGAAAGGGGTATTCATTATAAAATAGTTCAACAATGTGTTTGGCCGATTTATTTATATCATTATCAACTACGATAAGAGTAATTTTGTTCTTTTTTGGGAGTTCGAGTAACTTAATTTTTGATAAACAGTATTTTAATAATTCAGGCCTTTTAAAAGTTGCTACACATATAGCGATATTATTATTTATTTTTCGCATAAAATATTTATAAATAAAATGAATTATATATAGAAATAGTTTTATTCAACATATTATCTAAAGTGTAAATATTTTTATTTTCTATTATGGGTTTCGATTTATAGAATTTTTCAATTAGCGACACGGTCTTATCAGTGTTATGAGGCTCTATTCTTCCTTCTGGGAACAAGTCTTCTAGTATTTCTTTTGCTCCACCATGATTATAAGCAAGAACAGGAACCCCTAAAGTTAGTGCTTCAAGAGCGGTACGCCCAAAAGCTTCGGGAATTTTTGCTAATGATAAGACAATATCAGAAATAGAAAGGATATTTTTTATGTCATCACGGTGGCCAGTAAAAGTTATACACGTTTCAACATTATTTTTTTTAACTAATAATTTTAATTCCTGCAAATATTTTTGTTTTCTTTTATCTATGCCTCCTACTATTAGTCCGTGAACATTCAGCCCTCTTTTATTTAGTTTGGTGATAATTTCTATAAAATCATTTTGTCCTTTCCACCTAGTAAGTCTAGCAGGTAGAGTTATTAAAAATTTATTTTTTAAATCAGGGAATTCCCTGTACCAGTTATCTATCCATGAACTTGATGGTTTATACTCGGAGTAATAGTTATTGTTATCTACTCCACGGGGGATAATTTCTATTTTATTTTTATCTATATCTGGGTAATTATTAAGAATATATTTTTTAATATATTTTGAAATGGCAATAATACGATAACCTGACATCATTATTTTACTGTATCGATTAACGGTATACGGTCCATGTACTGTTGTTATCAAAATAGGTTTTTTATCTGAGTGAATTTTTTTTAGAGCGAAATGAGTTAACCATGCTGGCAACCTTGATCTAACATGAACTATGTTAACGTTCTTTTCTACAAATAAGCGACTTAACTTTGGTATTAATTTAATTGATGTAATTGATTTTACCCCAATTGGCAAATCAATATGCTCGCTGCCAGACGCTATAAGTTCCGGCACAAGCCTGCCAGTAGCTGAGATTACGATAGATCGATGATTTCTTCTTACTAATTCATTTGCTATCTCTACCGTTCCACGCTCAACACCGCCATAATCAAGAGAAGGGAGAATTTGTAATACAGTAGGCTTCAAGGAAAACCTCTTAGCTAGCTATTGTTAAAATGTTTACTGGATAGCCCTAGTTTAAACGCGTGTATATTAACTTAATATTTAATAGCATACGAGCCTAAAAGGGTTATTTATATAGAAAGATATTTCGGTCATAATTTACGCGAAAGGAACACTAACCCAGGTTTTTTATTTTTATAAAATTTTATAATATTAAAACCATATCTTTTAAATAATATTGTTACAGTCTTTTTTGTAAAATGCTGAACATGTATGGGTGGGCATAGAACATCCCATTTTGTAATGTCTTTGGGAACTTTGGGGTGACCCAAATCAGGAGTAGTCACATATACGTAGCCTTTACTGTTAACGAGATGTGATAATGCATTCATATACAGATTAACATCGCTTACATGTTCTATAATTTCTGAAGAATGAATAAAGTCATATCTTTCTTTTGATTTAAGTAAATTATGAAAATCTTTGCAGTAGAAATTTACTCCATTGAATTTTTTTTTTGCGTACGCAACAGCTTTTTGATTTATATCTACACCAGTCGATGATTTTGCTATAAAACTAAGCGCGTAAGCGACAAAACCACCACCACAACCAAAATCTAGCGAACTTTTGTTAAACACGTAGGGTAAAAATCTTGGTAATTTTATAAAGGCACGCCTTAGTCTGGAGCTTGCTTTTTTATAACCTCCGTTTATTTTGGTGTCTTCATCTGTATAAATTTTATTTAATGTTGTTTGATTTGGCATCGGATTTAGAAAAATAAATTCACAGTTATTACAATTATCAAAAGAATAATCATCTTTTTTTACGTAATAATTTATATCTGTGTTTCCGCAAACGGGACAAGATATAGTCTTATCTAATCTATGATCAGATTTTCTCAAGTCAAGATACCTTTTTTGAAAAGGATTGATGCACAACGACGGGCTTCATCCAATTTTATATTGTTATTTTTTAATTTATTTTTTTTCTTCCATGAACTAAATGTTGTAACATTGTTATTTAAAATCAAATAGTCGATAGTCTTATTTATTCTCGTTTTTTTGTTTTCTTTTATTTCAAGCAATCCAACGGAAGCTCCAGAAGTAAGCGATTCAAAGATCATTGAAATACTATCGGAGCTAACCCATATTGTTTCGGCTGCATAAATTAACTGTTTTATATCTTTTCTTGGCGAATCACAAAAATTTAGTTTATTAATATTCTTTTTGTTTGATGTTGTAATCATAGACATTACTTTTTCTGGTGTACGTTGTGAGTCTGCAACTGTCCAATTTATTTCCTTGTTGGTAGAAATAACTTCATTGATCTGGTCTGAAATAGATTCGCTATTCCATTTGTAGTGATTTGATGGGCCGCCAATTAATATTAAACCCATTTGTTTTGTTTTGTTTTTGTTAAATTTTATTGAGTTTAGTGCACCGGCGGTTTCGATGATATTTTTCTTTTTCGGCGGGTAATCATGTTTTGGAATGATGCAAATATCGAATAAATTTAGAGGTAAGCTTGGCTTCATTAAAACTATTATTTTACCTTTTCTTATATGTCTTGCTGTTAACATTGAAAAATGTGTTCCATGACCAGCACCAACAATAATATCAGGATTTGGCAAATTATCTCCCTTTGGAAATTTTTTAAAAAGTAAATTTCTTAGACAATTTGTTAATGAGTCAACTGGTAAATCAAATTGCTTGATTGACGATAGTTCTCCAAGCGCCATGCATAACCCATTGCTCTGAGCATCGTGACCAGGTTTTCCATCGGTAAAACGCCAAATATTTAATTTCATGCCGATTTTTTAAAAGTAGATTTATTTTTCACTCAGCACATATTCTGTCCCGCAGTAGGGGCATTTCACTTTTTTAAAAGCATCTATTGGTAAATAAACTTTTGGATGCTGATTCCATAGATTTATTTCTGGCAGTGGACAATGTAATGGTAATTGGTTTTGTTTAATTTGAATCAGGGCACTGTTTGCATTTATTTTATTTTTCATTTTTTTAAACGATATAACTTAACCAATTTTTATATTCCTTGAATTTTCCAGCAACACAGTCAAAATATTGCTTTTGTAGTTTTTCCGTAATAGGGCCTTTTTTACCATCCCCAATAATACGACCATCGAGTTCGCGAATTGGTGTAACTTCAGCAGCTGTGCCCGTGAAGAAAGCTTCTTCTGCGATATAAATTTCATCTCTTGTTATTCTTTTTTCTTTTACTGAAATATTGTTTTTAGTAGCAAACTGAATAATCGTGTCTCTCGTTATTCCTTCAAGAGCAGACGTTAAATCAGGAGTATATAAAATACCATTACGAGCGATAAAAATATTTTCACCACTTCCTTCAGCAACATATCCGTCAACATCAAGCAATAAAGCTTCGTCGTAGCCAGATTGTATTGCATCTTGCAAAGCAAGCATCGAATTCATGTAGTTGCCATTAGCCTTTGCTTTACACATTGTTATATTTACATGATGTCTAGTAAATGAGGATGTTTTAACACGTATTCCTTTTTCTAAGCCTTCAGTACCAAGGTAAGATCCCCATGCCCATGCCGCAATAATCACATGAACTTGCAGGCCATCTGCTCTTAAGCCCATGCCTTCTGAACCATAGAAACACATTGGTCTTATATATGCGGTCTCTAGGCTATTATTTTTGACTGCATTGAGACATGCGCTACTTATTGTGTTTTTATCGAAAGGGATTTTCATATTCAGTATATGTGCTGATGAGAATAATCTATCAATGTGTTCATTAAGCCGGAAAACAGCAGTTCCATCTGAAGATTTGTAGGCACGAATACCCTCAAATACCCCCATTCCATAGTGAAGGGTATGAGTTAAAACATGCACTTTAGCGTCTTTCCATGGAATAAATTCTCCGTCAAACCAGATTACACCATCACAATCATCCATTCTCATGCTATTTTTTCCTAAATTATTTATTTAATACAGCTTATAAATTATTATTAAACATAGTAATTTATAAAATAGACTTTATGTTAATGCTCTAATCAATTGCAATCAATAAATCTTTGAAAAATATATTAAATAAACAGGCAATTTCTAATGGTTAAAGAAATAAATTCAACGAAAGCATATTCAATATTGCAGCAATCGGGAAATACCGTATTAATAGATGTCAGAAGTAGCATGGAGTATGAATATGTCGGGCACCCCATAAACGCAATCCATATCCCAATAAAGGAGTCTCCTGATTGGGAAATACGAACCGATTTTATAAATAATGTTAGATCAGAGCTGGAAAAAAAATTTCCCGATATTCAAAATCTTTCAGAGGTCCATATCATATTATTATGTAGAAGCGGGAAACGATCAGGACAAGCAGCAGTGATGTTAGAGTCAGAAGGATATAAAAATATAATAAATATTATAGATGGATTTGAGGGAGATAAAGATGCAAATGATCATCGCAGCGTTATAAATGGTTGGCGATTTAATAAATTACCATGGGAGCAGGGCTGAATATATTTTTAAATTTTTAAATATTTACTAAAAATTAAACCAACTTCAAACAATAACCACACCGGAATCGCCAATAAAACTTGGGAAATAACATCAGGCGGTGTTAGTAGCATGCCCATTAAAAAAGCGAAAAATATTACATAGGGACGATTAGAAGATAATTTTTCAGCACTAGTAAAGTTTGCTTTAATTAATAAAATTGTCGCGATAGGAATTTCAAAAGATATACCAAAAGCAAAAAAAAGTTTAAGTATAAAATTTAGGTAATGATTAATATCCGTCATAATCTTAATCCCATCAGGAACAGTCGCCGTAAGAAATGAAAATAAAATAGGAAATATAATAAAATAGGCAAATAATACACCCAAATAAAAAAGCAAGGAGCTACTCATTAGTAACGGTAGTATTAATCTTTTTTCGTTTGTGTATAATCCGGGCGCAATAAAAGACCATGTTTGATAAAGAATGTAAGGAAAAGAAAAAAATATCGCGCAAAACAGCGTTAACTTAAAAGGTGCGAAAAAGGGGGAAGCAACTTCAGTTGCAATCATATTACTGCCTTCTGGTAATTTTTCAATTAAAGGTATCGCAATAAAACTGTATATTTGATTTGCAAATGGAAGCAGAATTAGCGTTACAAGCAAAACACATATAATGCTTTTTAGGACAGCTGTTCTCAATTCGAATAAATGGTTAATGAGGGGTTGTTCTGGGCGACTTTTCATAATTTCTTAAAATATATTTCATTTTCAGTCACTTAATTTTTTCATCATCATTATTTTCTTCTATAATTTTTTTGTCTGGCGAATTCTGCATAAGTCTATCAACATGGTTAATACTATTTTGAAGCTCATTAATTTCTTCAATTTTAAATTCTTTTGCAAGTTCCTTTTTTGCGCTGTAAATAAAATTACGTAACCTCGCTAAAAACTTGCCAGCATCTTTAGCAAGTTTTGGTAAATGCTCCGGACGCACCATAATTAACACAATTAGTGCTATAGTAATTAATTCCCAAAACCCTATATCAAACATTAATTAATCGTTATGTTTATAATTTTTATCAGAAATTAATATTTATTTTTCTGATTCGTCATTTCCTTTATTTGACTCGTCTTGTTTATCATCATCTTTTAAGGCACTTTTGAAACTTTTAATCGCGCTTCCTAGGTCGCCACCCATCCCACGAAGCTTCTTTGTACCAAATACTAAGGCGAAAATTACTAGAAGAATTAATAGTTCTGTTGGTCCAGGCATACTTTGCCCTCCTATTTTGTCTGACTTTAATGCATAACAGTTGAGCATAATCGTGCAAGCATAAGCAAGTCTAGAGTATAACCAGTAGAGAAGTTCTTATTTATTTCGATTTGCTTTTTCTTCGATACCAGATATACCTAACCGTTTTTCAAGCTCATTAAGCACATCTTTTGTGGTGAGACCATGATATTTGAGAAGAATGATTGTATGAAACCATAAGTCGGCAATTTCATGAATTATAGCAGCATTTTCACTGCATTTAGACGCAATTACTGTCTCTGTGGCTTCTTCGCTTACTTTTTTTAGAATATTATCAATACCCTCGTTAAGTAATTTGGCAGTATATGATTTTTCAGGATTTGCTGTTTTACGTTTTTCCAAAATTTCATCAATACAGTCAAGAATATGCTTTTCCACGTTTTCTTTATTTGCCATAAATATCCTTTGGGTTCTTTAATATTTTCTCAGTTTCCACCCAAGAACCCTTAACAAGTTTTGTAAAAAAACAATGATATCGGCCCGTATGGCACGCAATACCCTCCTTTTGTTTGACGGTTATCAAGAGAGCGTCATTGTCACAATCAGCTTGTATGGATTCTACAAATTGATAGTGGCCTGAAGATTCGCCCTTAACCCATAGTCTCTTGCGAGAACGTGACCAATATGTAGCTTTGCCACTTTCAAAAGTCTGTTCCAGAGAATCACGATTCATCCAGGCGTGCATAAGAATCTGTTTTGTACCGACTTCTTGTACGATTACCGGTACTAAACTATCATCATTCCAGTTAATTTTGTCTAGCCATGCATCCATTGAAAATTTTTTATCCTTAATTAAAGACGAACTTCTATGTTTTTTTCGGCTAAGCTCTTTTTTGCTTCTGCAATGGTATATTCGCCAAAATGAAAAATACTCGCCGCCAAAACTGCATCAGCTTTACCATCAAGTATGCCTTCAGAAAGATGGTCAAGATTTCCGACTCCACCAGAAGCAATAACCGGTATACTAACAGTTTCACTAACAGTTTTCGTTAATTCAACATCAAAACCATCCTTTGTGCCATCTTTGTCCATACTTGTTAACAGAATTTCTCCTGCACCTAAGTCTGACATTTTTTTTGCCCAATCTATAGCATTAATGTTTGTGTTGTTTCTGCCGCCATGCGTGAACACTTCCCAACATAGTGTATTGTTTTTGTGCTTAATTTTTTTTGCATCTATAGCAACCACTATACATTGAGACCCAAATTGTTTGGCTGCATCTCTGACAAAATTTGGATTATTAACAGCTGCTGTGTTGATACTAACTTTATCTGCACCGGCTTTTAACATTCGTTGTATATCCAATATGTTACGTATTCCACCACCAACCGTAAGAGGTATAAAAACTTGACTAGCAACTTTTTCTACAACATTAATTAATGTATTTCGATTATCGCTACTAGCAGTAATATCCAAGAAAGCAATTTCATCAGCACCTTGTTCATCATAGCGTTTAGCAACTTCAACGGGATCGCCCGCATCACGTATATTTATAAAATTTACTCCTTTCACAACTCGACCGTTGTCAACATCAAGGCACGGTATGATTCGTTTTGCTATTCCCATTATTTTTTTCTATTTATCTTTTTATTTACTAGATTTTGTGCTTCTACAAAACTAAGAGTACCTTCATAAATTGCACGCCCAGTAATAACGCCCAAAATACCCTCTTCAGATATTTCACATACGGCGTGTATGTCATCAAGATTAGTAACACCGCCTGCAGCAATTACAGGGATACTAATTTCACGACAGAGGGTAACGGTCGCCTCAATATTTATACTATTTAACATACCGTCACGACTAATATCGGTAAAAATTATTGCAGCAACTCCTTCTTCTTCAAAACGTTTAGCCATGTCATTTACATCATGATTTGATAATTTTGACCATCCATCAGTTGCTAATTTGCCATTTTTTGCATCTAAGCCAACAATTATGTGCCCAGGAAATTCCAAGCAAATATCAGAAACAAAATGGGGTGTGGTAACGGCGCGGGTTCCAATTATGACGTAGGAAACACCAGCATCTAAATATGTTTGTATAGTATCTTCATCACGAATACCACCGCCTACTTGTAGCGGGATATCCGGAAATGATTTTGCTATTGAATGAATCACGTCAATATTTACTGGTTTACCTTCGATTGCTCCGTCTAGATCTACAATGTGTACTCTTTTAGCCCCTTCCCGAACCCATTTTTCAGCAACTTCTATCGGGTTCTCTGAATAAATTGTTTCTTTATCCATTTGTCCCTGAGAAAGACGAACACATTTTCCGTTTTTAATATCAATTGCGGGAATTATCAGCATGTTGTTATTGTCGATGAGTATCGATTATTACGAGAAGTTATAAATGAATATTTCTGAATGTTACCTAATATATTTCTATTGTAAAAGTAGTAATTTTGAATTTTATTTTATTATGATAAAGAGTTTGAAAAGATTTTCAATGAGCCTCATCCCAATTATTTCCATGACCGATGTCAACTTCTAAGGACACAGTAAGGCAATTATCTTTTACCATACGCATTTCTACCTCTTCAACAAATTTTTTTAATTTATTAGAATGTACTTCGAATACTAGTTCATCATGCACTTGCATGAGCATTTTTGCGTCAAAATCAGTTTTATTTAGCCATTCATCTATGTTAATCATTGATTTTTTAATGATATCTGCGGCAGTGCCTTGCATTGGAGCATTTATTGCAGTTCTCTCAGCATATTGTCTTTGGATAGCGTTTTTCGATTTAATTTCTGGTAAGTATAAGCGACGGCCATAAACAGTTTCCACAAACCCATTTTGTCTTGCTTTATCTCGTGTTAGACCCATAAAATTTTTAACACCCGGGTAACGACTAAAATATAGATCCACGTATTGTTTAGCTTCATTTCTTTCAATCCCTAGTTGTTTGGCAAGGCCAAATGCCGACATTCCGTAAATTAAACCAAAATTAATTGCTTTTGCCGCACGCCGCTGGTCTTTAGTAACTTTTCCAATATCAACCGCAAATACTTCAGCGGCTGTTGTTTTATGCACATCTAGTCCTTTTTCAAAAGCAGCTAGTAGTCCTTTATCTTTTGAAAGATGTGCCATGATACGTAATTCGATTTGAGAATAATCTGCCGCAACTATCACATAATCTTTTGGAGCAACAAACGCTTGCCGTATTTTTCTTCCTTCTTCAGTTCGTATAGGTATGTTTTGTAAATTTGGGTTCGATGATGAAAGCCTACCAGTAGCAGCTACAGCTTGATGATATGATGTATGAACACGACCCGTTTTGTTATTTATCATTTGAGGTAGTTTTTCCGTATATGTGGAACAAAGTTTATTCATACTCCTGTACTTAAGTATTAATTTGGGAAGTTCATATTGTTCCGATAGTTCTTGTAGGACAGACTCAGCAGTGGACGGCTGTCCTTTTGGTGTTTTTGCAAGAACTGGTAAATTTAATTTATCATACAAAATAGATTGAATTTGTTTTGGTGAACTTATATTGAAAGGTTCTTTAGCTAAATCATAAGTCTTGGTTTCAATTTCTCGCATTTGATTTTTTAAATCTGTTGTTTGTTTATCTAACATTTTTGAATCTATGTTAACTCCATTTCTTTCAATGCGACAAAGCACAGATAATAATGGAATTTCAATATCACGATATATTTTTCTTAGCACCGGTACTTTTTTTAGTTCAGAAATTAATACATCATGTAGTTTAATTACAATTTCTGCGTCTTCAGCAGCATATGGAGCCGCTGCTTCAACGCTAACTTGACTAAATGGTATTTGTTTAGTTCCTTTGCCAGCGACATCTTCGTAGTGAATTGTTTTGGTGTTAAGATAATTTAGAGCAAGCGCATCAAGATTATGTCTGCTTGCTGTACTATTTAAAACATAAGAGGCAAGCATTGTGTCATGCTGTATCCCTTTTAGATTAATATTATAATTAGCGAAAACTTCTTTATCATATTTTAAATTTTGCCCCACTTTTTTTTTCGTTTCATCTTCTAATATTGGTTTTAGTTTTTCTAAAGTATTTTGTAAAGATAGTTGTTTAGGGGCACCAACATAATTATGTTGTAGAGGTATATATACGGCATGATTTGTTGAAACAGAACATGAAATCCCAACTATTTCTGCTTTCATGTAATCAAGACTTGTTGTTTCGGTATCAATAGAAATTAGATCAGTACTTTTAAGTTTACCTATCCAAAGATCTAATTCAGATTCCGTAAAAATTGTTTCATATTTTGGTTTACTTGATTTCGAAGGCTGGTTACCCCCTGGGTTTTTATCAGCGCCACTTTCCTGACTTAGCTGTTTTACCCATGACGTAAAATTCCATTTATTATACATTTCTAGAAGCACATTATTGTCAGCTTCGCCAATTACTAAATCCTCGGGATGTAAATCGAGATCAACATCGTATTTAAGTGTAACGAGTTCTTTGGTTAAAGGAATTTTTGGCAAAAACTCTCGTAAATTTTCACCGACCTTACCTTTTATTTTATCGGCATTGTTAACAATTTGATCAAGATCGCCAAACTCATTCAGCCATTTAACAGCAGTTTTAGGGCCTACTTTCGGTACTCCGGGGATATTATCAACGCTATCCCCGACAAGAGTAAGATAATCAATAATTCTTCGCGGGGGCACTCCGAATTTATCTTTAACACCATCAGGGTCGAGACGGACATTACTCATTGTATTAATTAGGTGTATATTTTGATCTACAATTTGTGCTAAATCTTTATCGCCAGTTGAAATAATCGTTTTAATTTTTCTTTTTGCAGCTTGTTTCGCAAGAGTTGCGATAACATCATCGGCTTCAACGTCATCAATTACTAAAAGAGGAATACCCAATGCCCGAATTAGATCATGCAAAGGTTTTATTTGAACCGCGAGTTCTTCCGGCATAGCAGGTCTATTAGCTTTATATTCTTTATAAAGATCATTTCTAAAAGATTTGCCTTTTGCATCAAAAATAACCGCGAAATAATCAGGGCCGCCCTCCACTAGGTGTTTTTTTATCATGTTAATAACACCAAAAATAACACCGGTAGGGTCGCCAGAAGCATTAGTAAGCGGCGGCATTGCGTGGTAGGCTCTAAATAGGTAATAAGAACCATCAACAAGCACTAAAGTATTATCCGTCATTCGATATTAAAGATTGTGTAATTAGCTAACATTTTGGATAGCTCAAATTATGACAGGATAAATGAATAAAGCCCATTGCACGATGTTTATATTGATCTACTTTATATGCCTAAAATGAGATGGTAAAGTGTGGTGATAATATTCATTAAGGACGGAATAATTGTGGGAAAGCCAGCAATATTACTTATATTATTTTTCGTTTTTTTTAATTTGATGACGATTGTTGTAAGCGCAGGCGAACCTGTTCCTGTTATAGAATCCCCTGATCTTCCAAACATTGTTGAGTCAGGCGAAGCGATCGAGCCCCAGGTTACGATAATACGCCAAGAAGATAAAATAATTGAAGAATATAGAATTAATAATAATCTATATATGGTAAAGATTACTCACATCACCGGTATGACTTACTATTTAATTGATCATGACGGAGACGGTAAGTTAGACGTAAGAAAAGATGAGCTTGATGATGTTATTGTTCCGCAATGGGTATTATTTACATGGTAAGCGTTAGCCGGTTCTATTTTTTTAAAAATTAAATATTACTATTTAGTTCTTAAAGCGTGTAATTAGTAATCTTAATTCAAATCTAAAATATTTTTATTAAAAATTTATGTCTGTTTATACAAACGTTTCGCCACATGAGCTTGATGGGTTTTTAGAAAATTATTCACTTGGCCAATTGCAACAATTTGCTGGCATTAGTGATGGCATCGAAAATACAAATTATTTTGTAACAACAAGTAAAGGACAGTATGTTTTAACTATTTTTGAGCAGTTGACCTCAGAAGATCTACCTTATTTTCTTAAGCTCATGGCTTTTTATGCAGAAACTGGGATACCAACAGCACATCCGGTTTCTGATAATCAGGACCGTTATATAAATGTTTTGAATAACAAGCCTGCCGCATTAGTAAAAAGATTAAATGGCGTGAGCGTTGATATGGCTAACGCCAAACAATGCCGGGAAGTAGGAAGGCAAATAGCGAGAATGCATGTTTCAAGCGAACAATTTTCTATGTCGCGCAAAGCATCACGAAATAAAGAATGGCGTTGTCAGACAGCAAAACTCGTAATGCCAAAGTTGAATGAAGATGAACAAATGCTTTTACAGCAAGAACTCAATTATTTAGAAGCTAAGAAAATTGATGATTTATATACTTCCGTTATTCATGCTGATTTATTTCGGGACAATGTTTTATTTATTGATAATGAACTAACAGGGATCATAGATTTTTATTATGCATACAATGGTTTTTCTATTTACGATTTAGCGGTAACCGTAAATGATTGGTGTACAACAGGGGATAAAAATAGCGACAAAGAAAATATAATAGCTTTATTGTTGGCTTACCAAACAATACGTCGCATAGATCAAAATGAACGCGATGCGTGGTGTTATTTTTTACGTTTGGCCGCATTGAGATTTTGGCTATCAAGACTGTGGGACAAATACTTTCCTCGTGGTGGAGAAATTACACATATCAAGGACCCAGACAGATTTAGATTGATAGTTCAAGAACGTTCTGAAAATGAAGACGAAATAATGAGCATCTGGGACTGTTGTTAGTATGTTTAGCTTATAAGAAAAATTGTTGCTAATCCTAAAAAAGTAACAAATCCAACAACGTCTGTAACTGTAGTTAGTATTACTCCCCCTGCAATAGCTGGGTCTATACCATACCGTTTAAGAATAATAGGTATTGTTGCTCCAGCTAGTGCCGCAATAACGAGGTTTATGATCATTGATGCACCAATAATAACTCCCAGAGAAAGTTGCCCAAACCACAAAATCACTACTACAGCTACTATACATGACCAAAAAATTCCGTTTAATATACCAATAGACAATTCTTTAATTAACAAAGGTTTGATATTTGTTTTTGCTATTTGACCTAAAGCTATCCCTCGTATTGCAATAGTAAGTGTTTGACTACCAGCAATACCTCCCATTCCTGCTACGACCGGCATCAGGATAGCTAGAGCAACAAGTTGCTGTATAGTGTCTTCAAAACGACCAATAACCCACGCGCCTAGAAACGCCGTTAGCAGATTAATACCAAGCCATATTGCTCTACGTTTTGTGCTAGCCATAATAGGTGAAAACATTTCTTCACCACTCAGCCCCGCCATGCTTCTTACAGCTTGTTCAGCCTCTTTTTGTATAACATCAACTACATCATCAACAGTTATTCGGCCAAGTAAAAAACCATTTTCATCAACAACAGCCGCTGAAACCAGATCACGTTGTTCAAATATTTTTGCAACCTCAGTGGTTTGGGTACTAACAAAAATATATGGCTCTTCTTCCATCCATTGGCTTACTTTCGTTTCTTGGTCTCGTATTAGTAATTCAGCCAACGGCAGAACACCTAAGTATTTATTTTTTCGATCAACAACCATAATATTGTCAGTTTTTTCAGGGATCGTACCCAATAGTCGCAAATATCGGGCAACAACATCAAGAGGAACATCTGCACGTATAGCAACAACATCAACATTCATCAGACCGCCAGCTGTATCTTCTGGGTATGTTAATATAGACGATAATCGTAGCCGATTTTGTTCATCCATAGACTGAAGTATTGTTCCTGCGATATCTTCAGGCAGGTCTTGAAGAATATCAGCAACATCATCCGCCTCTAGATCTTTTGTTGCGTCGATAACTTCATCAGGACGCAGATGCTCAAGAAACTCTGCCCTTACAGCATCTTGCATATGAGCAAGAACATCTCCCTCAATTTCAGCATCAATAAGTCCCCATAGATCTTCCCGCTCACGACCGGGGACGCTTTCTAAAATATCGGCAATTTCTGATGGATGAAGGGACGCAATAACTATTTTCGCTGTTTCGCGATTATCGCTTTCCAATGCCTCATGTAGCGCATCGATTGTAGGTAATTTTTGTTCGGGATTTTTGTTCATTATGAGAAATTATTTATAAATAAATGGAAGTTTATCAGTGCTGATAAGGTAATGCTAAATTATGTTTTTTTAGCCAGGAGAAAAGTAGTAAAAATAATTATCAAACTATATTAATTTGTCTTAGTTTTATATATATATATATTTTAGATTTTATCCTTTTGCATCAATGCTTTTTTTGTTAATTCTGAAAGTTCACCAATATTCGTTTTGTTTATGATTTCTTTAACCTCCAGTAAAGTTGCAGGATGCATGCTAAATTCCCTTAGCCCTAAACCAAGCAAAAGCCGTGTATGTTCCTTTTCACCAGCCATTTCCCCGCACATTGAAATAGGTATGTTTTCTTTTTGGCCAGCAATTATCGTTGTTTGTATAAGTCTTAAAACTGCAGGATGTAATGGATCATATAAATAATTGACTTCATCGTTCATTCTATCAATTGCCATCGTATACTGAATGAGGTCATTTGTTCCTATTGACAAGAAATCTAGTTTGTTAGCAAAAATATCAGCACAAATCGCAGATGCTGGCACTTCAATCATACCCCCAATTTTTATTTTTGAATCAAATTCAATAGATTTATTTTCTAGCTCAGCTTTTAGCTCATTAATAATGAATAATATTTGTTGCATTTCTTGTGTATTTGTAAGCATAGGGATCATGATTCGGATTGGGCCATGTTTGGAAGCTCTAAGGATTGCCCGCAATTGAGGCCTAAAAAACTCAGGTTCTTTTAAACATAATCTAACCGCACGGAGACCAAGCGCAGGATTTGATCTAATATGACTTGATTGACGGCCTACACCATCAACTTCTTTATCGGCTCCTAAGTCGACTGTTCTAATAGTCAAAGGCAAACCTTGTAATGCCTTTATTACTTCTAAATATGTTTCAAAGTGTTCTTCTTCGTCTGGGGGGGTATTTCTATTCATGTATAGAAATTCAGTTCTGTATAACCCAACACCAGCAGCACCAACATCTCTAACTGTTTCAAAATCATCAGGAAGTTCAATATTTGCCATTAATGTTATTGGAATTCCATCGATCGATTTTGCGGGCGCATCTTTAATTTTCTTAAGTGATGAATAGTATTTTTTTACTTCTTTTTGTTTTTTCCGGTAATAATTTAATACATTTTTATCAGGATTAATTAAGACAATACCAGAACTGCCATCTAGAATTGCAACATCATCGTTTTTAACAAGTTTTTTTGCATTATGTAGACCTACTACTGCTGGGATTCGCAAGTTCCTTGCAAGAATCGCGGTATGAGAGGTGGACCCGCCAAATTCTGTTGCGAAAGCCGCAATACCATAATGTTGCATTAAAACAGTATCTGCCGGAGTTAGATCGTCAGCTACTATTACTTTGCTTTTTAAATGCTCGTCCGGTATTTCGTCCAATAAAGGCTTTTGTTTTAAAAGAATACGCAGAATCCTATTAACAACATGATCAACATCATCTTTTCTAGTACTTAAGTAAGCATCAGCCATTTCGTCAAAAACGTTAACCAATGCATCACGTTGTAATTTGAGTGCCCATTCTGCATTACACAAACGATCTTTAATAATTTTTTTGGGCTCTTCTGTTAATGCATTATCTTCGAGCATTAATAAGTGCGTATTAATAAATTCAGAAATATTTATGGAAGTTGTGCTAGGTATATGATCTCGTATTGCCTGTAATTCGTTACGGGCATTTGTAATTGCATCATTAAGACGCGATATTTCATTCTTGATTTGTGTTTTTTGTATCGCATACTCAGGTGCGTCAATTTGATCATGCTTTATGCAATGGACTTTCCCTATAGCAATACCTCGTGAGATACTAATCCCTTGTATTGAAATAGTCATTCCGCTTCACCAAATCTATTAATTATCAAATTTTCCAACGCAGTCATAGCTTCATCTTCGTCAGGTCCAACAGTCACAAGACCAATCTCTGTTCCCTTTCCTGCAGCTAGCATCATAATACCCATAATACTTTTTCCACTTACTTCTCGGTTACCCAAATGTATCATAATCTCAGACTGAAACCCTGAGGCAATACGAACAAATTTTGCAGCTGCACGCGCATGTAAGCCCAATTTATTGCTTATTATTATTTTTTTATTTTTCACCCAATACCACCATCATGAAACTCTCTTAATGAAACTCTCTTATTTTTATTCCATCAATACCCCCACTGCATGCTCTTTCTGTTATAGCTTCTAAATTTGAGTCTGGTGAATTTAATATGCATATTATCATTGATAAATTAACTCCAGTTACAATACTAATATTATTTTTGTCATATAAGCGGCGAGCAATATTACTTGGCGTAGAACCAAATAGGTCAGTTAAAATCAAAACACCATCACCTTGGTCAATTTCTTTAACGAGTGAAGAGGCTTTTGTATATAATTCATCTAGAGTCGCTTCTATATTGGTATCTAAATCTATATTGGCATTTAAAGCCTTTATTTTTAAAGTACTGTGTCCGATCATTTGTTTTGCAGTACTGATTAAAGATGCGCCTATGTCGCCATCTGAAATAATTAATATGCTTACACTCATTACATAATTCCTGATATATATTTATTGACTATTTGTGAGATGAGTAAATATCTCAGCCGAGTTTTTTGATTTTCTTAATTTGCTAATAGTTTTTGGATTGCTTAATGTTTTTGCGAGTATTGATAATATATGTAGGTGTTCGTCAGTTGATTCTTCAGGGACAATTAAGGCAAATATTAAATCAACAGGAATATTGTCAACCGCTTCATAATCAACGCCATTGTTTAGTTGTATAAAGCTAGCTATTGTCTCTTTACAATATTTTAAGCGTCCATGCGGTATTGCAATACCGTTACCTAACCCAGTACTACCCAGCTTTTCGCGAGCAGTAAGACAATCAATAATTTCCACTTGTGAGATTCCATTATTTGAATCAGCAAGGTTCTTAGCCAATAATTCTATAGCAGCTTTTTTACTGTTACATTCAATATTCGATAATACGTTTTCTGGGGATAAAATATCTGAAATTTTCATTTTAATAGAAGCTTAAAAGTTTTTTTACCCTAATTTTAATAAATTTTTTACTATTCCATACGGCGGTAATTTATTATTTTTTCTTTTTGTTTTTTTAATTGCCTATCTAATTTTTCTATAATTTCATCAATAGCAGTATACATATTTTCCTTCTCACCTACTGCAAATAGATTTCCATGTTTTGTTTTTAATGTTGCTTCTGCTCTCATTCTTTCTTTTTCAACATTCAATATTGCGTTAACACTTATTATATTTTCTGAATATTTTTTTAGTTTTTGAAATTTACTATTTATATATAAATTTAATGCGTCAGTAATATTGACATGATGTCCTGTTATATTAATTTTCATTATTTTACTATATCCAGTATTTTATTTTGGCATCCTTTTCCTTTCATTTGACGGAGGTATTGCCATACCTTCCCGATATTTTGCGATGGTTCTTCTCGCCACATTAATTCCTTCCTTTTTTAATAAAGTCGCAATATTATTATCACTTAAAGGCTTATCAGGCAATTCATTATCTATCAATTTTTTTATCAAAGCTCGTATTGCAGTTGATGAACGACTTCCTCCATGATCTGTCTCAACATGGCTCGCAAAGAAATATTTAAGTTCATAAGTTCCTCTCGGAGTATGTATATATTTACGGGTTGTTGCTCGTGAAATCGTTGATTCGTGGAGATCTAAGGCACTGGCAATATCTTGTAATATCAATGGTTTCATAGCTTCTTCGCCATGTTCTAAAAAATTACACTGATGCTCAACAATACACGTGGAAACATTTAACAGTGTTTCGCTTCTATGCTGTAAACTTTTAATAAGCCAGTCGGCTTCTTGCAGATGAGATTTTAGTGTCTGATTATCAGCGCTATTATCTGCACGTTTAATCATTTTTTTATAAATTGAATTTACGCGAAGAGGCGGTATTAAGTTTTTATCTCTATTGATTCTGACAACCCATTTACTGTTTTCTTTTGTAACAAAAACATCTGGTATTGTATATGCTGTACGCGCATTACTTATCTGACTCCCAGGACGCGGATTCATAGTTTGGATAAAACCTATAACCCCTTCTAATTCTTCTTTAGCTAACTTCAATTTTTTCATAAGCCGTTTGTAATCATGGTAAGCAAGAATATCGAAATAGTCATTGATAAGTTCTTTTGCTTTTTGTACTTTTTGTTTTTCTTGGTCGAATTGTTTTAATTGAATAAGTAAGCATTCTTTCAAATCTCTCGCACCCACCCCAACTGGGTCTAGTGATTGAATTATTTTTAAAACAGCTTCTATTTCTTTTAGCCCAGTTTCTTCTAGTTCATTATCAACAGTTTCTAAAATATTTTCTAAACTACCATCCAAAAGACCGTCATCATTAATTGAGTCAATAATAGTCTCAGCAATAACTTTATCATTATCAGATATAGGAATTAGGTTGATCTGCTGTCTTAAGTATTCTTGTAATGTTTTATATTTATCATCTTCTTCCTCGAATTCAAATACAGTAGATTGATTTTCGGAATTTGTTTTTTTAGTTGTTGTTGTATTTTCAAAATTTTCATTACCAATAGTTTCAATACCACCATCTTCTGTTTGTTTATTGAATTCTATTATTTCATCTTCAGATTGTTCATTTTTATTTTCGTTTAAAATTTTAGTATTTTGCTCGGGTTCATCCTCATCAATTTCAAGCATTACATTTGATTCTAATTTTTCTTGAATTACAGTTGCAAGCTCAATACTAGATAATTGCAATAAGAAAATTGCCTGTTGCAATTGTTGGGTCATCGCTAAACCTTGACTTGTTTTTAATTGTAATGATTGTTTCATTTTACTTATTGCTTATTTTTGATGTGGAAATAATACTAAAATGTCTATAAAGAAAATTGTTGCCCTAGATAAACATTTCTAACTTTTTCATCATTTAAAATTTGTTCGGACGTACCTTCCGCTAGGATTTTACCATTATTTACTATGTAAGCTCGGTCGCAGATACCAAGCGTTTCTCTTACATTGTGGTCGGTTATTAATACACCGATTCCATGGGCACAAAGTTCACTAATTAGTCTTTGTAAATCACTAATCGAAATTGGGTCTATACCCGCAAAAGGTTCGTCTAGTAACAAAAATCTCGGCTTCATTGCGATTGCTCTTGCTATTTCAACACGTCGTCGCTCACCCCCGGAAAGGCTTGTTCCTAAGTTGTCCCTAAGATGTTCAATATGGAATTCATCTAACAGCATACCTAAACGCTGTTTCATAGTTTGTCTGTTTGTAGACATATGAGTCTCTAATATTGCCATTATATTTTCTTCTACTGTCAGCTTTCTGAATATAGAAGCCTCCTGCGGGAGGTAACTAAGACCAAGTCGCGACCTTTTGTCTATACTAAGTTGACTAATTTCAAGATCATCAATATGTATACTCCCAGCATTAGATCTCACCAAACCCACTATCATATAAAAACTAGTTGTTTTCCCAGCACCATTTGGGCCTAATAGGCCAATAATCTCACCACTTTCTACTGTTAAACTAACATCTGATACAACTTCTCTTGAGCGATAAGATTTTGATAGATGACGTATTGATAATGTACTCATTGGCAAATGTAGAATTGAGTTTTTTAAATTAATTTTCCAATATATTTATTTATACTAATATGATTTTTCTCAATCTCCGTTCCTATTTTTTCTTTTTTATTATTATTTTTACACGTTTGTTTTCTACTTTTTCTTTATCTTCTCCTTTTGCTGTTGTACTAGCTTTTCCCTCAGCTTTAACTTTACTTAATACCGTATCATATTCTATTCGTTCACCAATCAGTTTTGTTCCCTCCTGGGTTATTTTTGCTTGATCAATCAATATTACATAGTTTTTTAAGGCATAATATTCCATTCTTAATGCTTCAGCTTCATCATATACCGTACTGTCATCTGGCAACTGACGATATGTTGCAGGCGTTCCATCCATAACAACAAGTTTCATATCATTATTTTTATCAAAATACACATGCATAGTATGCCCAGTCATTCTAATACTGCCTTGAGTTACAATAACATTGCCACGATATATAGTAACTTTTTTAATATCATCCATTTCGGCAGTATTGGCTTCAATTTCAATATCTTGTTCACTATCTGTGGAAAGACAATAAGCACAATTAACTACGAGTGTAAAAAAAGTAATTATTAAGATTTTAATTTTTTGTATTTTTTTCAATTGTAGTTTGTACATTATTTAGAAACTCCATTCGTTGATCCTGTAAATATATACGCATTCCTATTGAATTTGTGATCGAATTTTTATTTATTAAAGTAGCAGGTTTATCAGTTTCTGCATATTTTTTATCAATTAAAACACGTGCATCTTTTGTCATTAATTCAAGATTCATTTCTCCAGAACTGTTTGTTTGATATAGATAAACATTTCCTATTAGTAAAATAACTTCGTTACTCGAAGTAACCCACCCCTTATCTGCACTTACATTAATAGGCAATTTGTTTTCTCTAAATATTTTGAGTTTAGGGTAGTCTAATTCGGTCGTATTATCGTCTGGATAGTGCGCCATATAGGAGGCACTCAGATGATTTTTTGGGGCACCGTCCTCGTTCATTTTCAGTGTGTTAAAATTTTCCATGTAGTAGTCAGGATAATGAGCTATTTTTGCAAGTGCTTCCTTGTCATCTACGATTAGTGTGTCTAGTAACCAGTAGCTAAGTCCAGCAACCATTATTAGTGTAAATGCTAATTTCCATCTACTATTAAACATATCTTTTAAATTTTTTAAATAATCAATTTTTTATGAAGATAGATACGTTTTTATTTGGTTTTCAAAATTATTTTGGGCGGTCATTATCAATTCACATATTTCTCTGACAGCTCCTTGCCCACCATTATTTTTAGTAATAAATTTAGCCAATTTTTTAACCTCAGGATGAGCATCTGCTACTGCAATTGGTAAAGCTACCTTATTCATTGCTGGGAGATCAATAACATCATCCCCAACATACGCAACTTCAGAAAATGTTATACCTAGTTTATCAATAAGCTTTACTAAAGCCTCTCCTTTATTTTGCTCTCCTTGATGTATATGTTTGATACCAAGAGATGCCATTCGTTCAGCTACTATGTTAGATGATCGGGCTGTTATAACTGCAACATCGCACTCTGTCTTCATTAGCATTACCAAACCTTGTCCATCCCTTACATAAAAAGATTTGTATTCATTTCCGTTTTCACCAAGAATTAACTTACCGTCGGTTAAAACACCATCGACATCAAATACTATAAGTCTGATGTTTTCAGCATCTTTTAAAATAGTTTTATTATCCATTATTTTTTAGATAACTCTTGCTCTTAGAAGATCATGCATATTTAGCATTCCAACCAATTTATTTTCCTCATCAATTACGACCAGTGCGTTGATACGGTGAGTTTCCATTAAGGCTAATGCTGATGCTGCAAGTGAATTAGCTGGTATTTCCTTACCATTTTTTGTCATTACGTCTTTAACATGACAACTTTTAAAATCAACACCAGAATCAAGCGTTCGCCGTAAATCACCATCAGTGAAAACACCTAAAACAGTTCCATCGTTATTTACTATTGATGTTACGCCAAGACCTTTTTTCGACATTTCTATTAAAGCCTCGCCGAGAGTTGCGTTTTCATTAACTTTAGGTATGTCTTCTCCGGTATGCATAATATCATCTACACGTAATAGTAAGCGCCTACCTAATGTCCCCCCCGGATGTGACAGGGCAAAGTCATCTTCACTAAATCCACGCACCTCTAATAGCGCAATAGCTATCGCATCTCCCATAGCTAGTGCTGCAGTTGTACTAGATGTAGGTGCTAGCCCAAGAGGACATGCTTCTTTTTTAATGCTGACATCAATATTTATGTTTGATGTTTTTGCCAAAGTAGAATCAGGATTCCCAGTTAGCGTAATTAAAGGCGTATTTAGTCTTTTAATTACAGGGAGTAATGCAACAATCTCATCGGTTTCCCCAGAATTTGATAATGCAATGACCACATCATTTGGCGTGATCATCCCTAAATCACCATGATACGCTTCACCTGGGTGCATATAAAAGCTGGAAGTTCCTGTGCTTGCTAGCGACGCAGCCACTTTTTTAGCAATAATCCCTGACTTCCCCATACCACACATGACAACTCTACTATCTAATTCGAGTATTTTGTTTATGCACTGACTAAAACTTTCTCCTAAGTTAACTTTTAAGTTTGAAAGAGCTTCTATTTCTATGTCTATTACTCTATACGCTATATCAATCATTAGCAGCCTCTTAATCCAAAATATTTCCAGCAATCAATGCATTCTGCAGCTTTTCTAGCCTTTGGCTGTCATTATTAATACACTGTTCGTGCGTGGGACTAATGGCTCCAACGGCATTTAACAACTCATTTTCTGAAGTTGCTACTTTTAAATTGTGCGTAGTAACAAGACCTATGGAGAAAGATAATGAAGTTGGTTGATATTGCACAACGCTAAATCCAAAGTCGAATAACTCATAACCTAGAGTTGAACTCAAAAACACAGTTTTTTTATACATTCTGTCAATATTACTAATGAGTGAACATGAGAGTCCTTTTGTCATCTCTGCAAGCACTTTTTCATTATGGTATGGGTGCGGTTTAACATAAAAACGCTTTATCTTATTCTTTAAAGCAAACTCATTTATACACTTCAGCATCTCAGTGTTTGAAGCATTATTGTTTGGACCATCTAAACCTCTACCATCATCGAAATGCAAATTATCCCCATAGTATCTGAAACCTGCCATTCTTAATTCTCTAATTAGCATTG
>CAJWIE010000009.1 GCA_913041115.1 uncultured Legionellales bacterium
ATTCCCTCCTGGCCTGCCATTTGCTACGGAATTGTATTTGTTAAGGACGAGATTAATTAGTTTATGAATTCGGAAGCCGGCACAGAAAAACTAGATGTATTTAAGCTTAGCTTAGCGTTACTAATTATTTTAGCCGATTTAGTTTGTTTTTATTTGTTTGACGATTATTCGCTGTTGTTTCGAGTTATTGCCTTACTTGCAGGAGTAGCCGTTAGTGTTGTAATAGCTTTACAAACTGCAAAGGGTAAAGAGATTTGGAGTTATTTTCATGATGCCCAAATTGAGGTTCGTAAGGTCGTATGGCCTACTAGACAAGAAACAATACAAACGACTTTGATCGTAGTAATAGTGGTTATTATAGTTGCAATTATACTTTGGTTGTTGGATATGTTTCTTGGTTGGTCAATTAGCTCGTTGATGGGGCATGGGGACTAGCTGATGACGCAGAGATGGTATGTAATCCACGCTTACTCTGGTTTTGAAAATCAGGTAAGAAGAACCTTGCAAGAAAGAATTGAAGATAGCGGTCTTAATGATATGTTTGCTGAAATTCTTGTGCCAACAGAGGAAGTGGTCGAGATGCGTGATGGTAAGAAACGCAAGAGCGACCGAAAATTTTTCCCGGGCTATGTTTTAGTGAAAATGGAAATGAACGAAGATACATGGCATTTGGTAAAGGAAGCACCGAAGGTACTAGGTTTTATTGGCGGTACAAGCGATAAGCCCGCCCCGATAACAGATAAAGAGGCCGATGCAATATTACAACGTGTTGAAGAAGGCGTAGATAAACCTAGACCTAAAATTCTATTTGAGCCAGGTGAGGTTGTTAGGGTGAAAGAAGGTCCGTTTACTGATTTTAATGGTGTTGTTGAAGAAGTTAATTACGAAAAAAGTCGTTTGAGAGTATCTGTTCTAATATTTGGACGTTCTACGCCGGTTGAGCTTGAATTTGGACAAGTTGAAAAAGAATAATTTTTAAATTTAATTTTTAAGTAATTAATAAAAGTTAGTTACTTGGGATTTTTACAAGATTAAAGGGGAGCCGAAAGGCGTTTGAACCCATAGGAATAAAGTGATGGCAAAGAAGATTGAAAGTTACATTAAATTGCAGGTTCCAGCCGGACAAGCAAACCCGAGCCCTCCTGTTGGGCCGGCCTTAGGCCAGCATGGTTTGAATATTATGGATTTTTGCAAGGCCTTTAATGCTCAAACACAAAATCTAGAACAGGGATTACCGGTGCCTGTGATAATTACCGTTTATTCTGATAAGAGCTTTACTTTTGTTAGTAAAACCACCCCCGCTTCTATTCTTCTAAAAAGAGCAGCAGGCGTTAAAAATGGTAGCGGTACCCCAAATAGTGAAAAAGTTGGTAAAGTGAATAGAGCTCAGCTTGAAGAGATTGCTAAAACAAAAGATCCTGATTTAACAGCTGCCAGTTTGGATGCGGCTGTAAAAACAATAGCTGGTACTGCTCGCAGCATGGGTATTGAAACAGATATTTAGGTAAATTGTAATGGAAAAACTATCAAAACGTATTAGTGCTTTTCGAGATAAGATTGAACAAGGTAAATACTATCCTGTTCAGGAAGCTATGAATTTATTAAAAGAAGTTTCATCGGTGAAATTTGATGAATCAGTTGAAGTTGCGATTAATTTAGGAGTTGATACACGTAAATCTGATCAACAAGTGCGAGGTTCCACTGTCCTACCAAAAGGAACTGGTAAAAACATAAGAGTCGCAGTTTTTACTGAAGGAGAAAACACAAAGGTAGCTAAAGCTGCCGGCGCAGATACGGTAGGTTTTGAAGATCTTGCGGAAGCAATGCAGAAAGGAGATATTAATTACGGTGTTGTCATAGCAACACCAAATGCGATGCCAATTGTAGGTAAGCTTGGTAAGGTTTTAGGGCCACGTGGGTTAATGCCAAACCCAAAAGATGGCACAGTAACAAAAGATATTGAGCAAGCCGTTAAGAATGCTAAGGGCGGACAAGTACGTTATAAGACAGATAAAAACGGCATTATTCATTGTGTTATAGGTAAAGTTTCTTTTGATTCAGATTCGTTAATAGAAAACTTACATACATTATTAGCCGACTTAATGAAAATAAAACCAAGTAGCGCAAAAGGCATTTACCTAAAAAAATTAAGTTTGTCGACAACGATGGGCCCTGGTCTTCTAGTTGATCAGAGTAGTTTGTCGATTTAAATATTTGTATTTTGATTAAATGATTTATATAGAACATTTAGTACTATTTTTAACTAGTTTTTATTAAATAGTATTTATAAGGACTTTGTCATTGGTAGTTAACTACCAGGCGTCAAAGACCGTGGGTGGCATTTTGAGTGTCTTAATGTAATTGAAATTTGCCCACGCAGACGGTGTTATCAGATAACAGGATAACCTTTATTTGTCACCGTAAATCGTCTATCTGTGAATTATTACTGGATAGATTTTTGGTTAATTGTCACATTTTATTGTGTATATAAACTTGTAACAAAGGAGACAAAGAGTGGGACTTACTCTTGATGCAAAAAAAGCAATTGTAGAAGAAGTGAATAGTATAGCGGCAGTAGCTCCTTCGGCGATTGCAGCCGAATATATTGGTTTAACGGTAACTGAAATGACTGAACTACGTAATGCAGCACGTGAAGCAGGCGTGTACCTAAAAGTAGTGCGTAATACTCTTGCTCGTCGAGCGCTTGAGAATACTCAGTTTGAGTGTATGCGAGATAATTTAGTTGGACCACTATTGCTGGTGTTTTCAAACGATGAACCTGGAAGTGCGGCTAAAGTTGTTCGCAATTTTGCGAAGAGCAACAAGAAACTCGAAATTAAACTTGTTTCTCTTGATGGGAATCTTTTAGAACCATCCGAAATTACTAAGCTTGCTAGTTTACCGTCACTTGATGAAGCACACGTCATGTTACTTGGATTACTTTCTTCTCCACTTACCAAATTTGTTTGTACTATATCTGAGCCCCCTTCAAAATTTGCAAGAGTGCTTGGTTCGAAATGTGATAAACAGTAGGTAGTGTGAGGAATAAATACACATATTTATATTAGTTTTTATTGGAGGATTATGAAATGGCAGTTTCTCGTGAAGAAATCAAAGAAGCATTAGGTAAAATGCCAGTGCTTGAACTTGTCGATCTCATCAAAGAACTTGAGGAAGAATGGGGTGTGTCTGCAGCTACCCCTGTTGCTGTTGCAGCAGCACCAGCCGCTGGTGGCGGAGAAGTCGCTGGAGTGGAGGATGAGAAAACCGAATTCGACATCATATTATCAAGTATGGGCGACAACAAAGTTGGCGTAATTAAAGCAGTTAGAGCAGTAACTGGTCTTGGACTTAAAGAAGCGAAGGAACTTGTTGAAGGAGCTCCTTCAACAGTTAAGGAAGCCGCGAACAAAAAAGAGGCAGAGGATATTAAAAAGCAGCTTGAAGAAGCAGGCGCATCAGCAGAATTGAAATAGTTTTTAATTGTTAAAGTTCAACAAACTAGAAACCACGACTAGGAATTTTACAATTCCTGCCAGTTGCTGCGCGTATAAAAAATATAAAGAAAATATTAATGAGGAAATCTAATGGCCTATTCATATACTGAAAAGAAACGTATTCGAAAAGATTTTGGGAAACGCCCCAGTATACTCGAGGTCCCTTATTTGGTTGAAACCCAACTTGCTTCATTTGGGCAATTTTTACAAGTCGATATTGACCCTGAGAAAAGAAATAATATTGGACTAGAGGCCGCATTTAAATCTGTTTTTCCGATAATCAGTTTTTCGGGCAACGCAGCACTAGAATATGTTAGTTATAAATTGGGTAACCCAGTATTTGATGTTAAAGAATGCCAACTCAGAGGTTTAACTTACGCCGCTCCGCTGAGAGTTAACGTCCGCTTGGTTATTTACGATAAAGAAGCAGGGCTCAACAACAAAGTTGTCAAAGACATAAAAGAGCAAGAAGTCTATATGGGCGAAATGCCTTTGATGACTGACACAGCTACCTTTGTTATTAATGGAACGGAGCGAGTAATCGTTTCCCAAATGCATCGTTCACCTGGTGTTTTCTTTGAGCATGATAAAGGTAAAACACATTCATCAGGGAAATTGCTTTATTCTGCTCGAGTTATACCGTATCGCGGTTCCTGGTTAGATTTTGAATTTGATGCAAAGGATCTTGTTTATTGTAGAATTGATAGGCGACGTAAAATCCATGCTACTATTTTGTTACGTGCATTAGGATACACCACAGAAGAAATTCTTAGTTTTTTCTTTGAAACAGATAATTTTGAAATACCGAGCAAAGGTATTAAGATTTTTGTTGACGAAGAAACAGGTGAGATGGAATATAGCGATATCATTTTTAAATTAGTCCCTGAACGTTTACGCGGTCAAACAGCAGCTTTCGAAATTAAAAAGAAAAGAACTGTTATTGTTGAAAAAGATAGACGTATAACAGCTCGCCATATTAAAGAAATTGAGAAGGCAGGACTTACTTCTTTGAATGTTACAGCCGATTTTTTGATTGGCAAAGTGATTGCTAAAGATATTATTGACGAAGAAACAGGCGAGATTGAGTTTCCGGCAAATCATGAAATTACAGAAGAATCATTAGAGGGGATTTTAAATCACCCAGGTCTTAAGTTTGAAACGATTTACACTAATGATTTAGACCACGGTTCATATATCTCTGACACATTAAAGGATGATTCCACAACAAATAAATTAGAAGCACAAATTGAGATTTATCGAATGATGCGTCCAGGCGAACCACCAACAAAAGATGCAGCTGAAAATTTATTTAAAAATTTATTTTTTAATACAGAACGTTACGACCTATCACCTGTCGGTAGAATGAAGTTCAATAGGCGGGTTGGAACAAAAGATGTTTCAGGTGAAGGGGTGCTATCAAGCCAAGATATTATCGATGTGTTAGGAGTTTTGATTGATATCCGAAATGGGAAAGGAACAATCGATGATATTGATCATCTTGGCAATCGTCGTATTAGAAGCGTTGGAGAAATGGCAGAAAATCAGTTTCGCGTCGGTCTTGTTAGGGTGGAGCGTGCAGTTAAAGATAGATTGAGCCTTGCTGAATCTGAAGGTTTGCTTCCTCAGGAAATAATCAATGCAAAACCTGTTGCAGCAGTAATTAAAGAATTTTTTGGTTCAAGCCAATTATCTCAATTTATGGATCAAAACAATCCTTTATCAGAAATCACTCATAAGCGACGTATTTCTGCACTTGGCCCTGGTGGTTTAACGCGAGAACGTGCTGGTTTTGAGGTTCGTGATGTCCACCCAACACATTATGGACGAGTTTGCCCGATCGAGACTCCAGAAGGACCAAATATAGGACTGATTAATTCTTTAGCTGTTTATGCAAGAACAAATGAATACGGTTTTCTTGAAACTCCATACCGAAAGGTTCGCAACGGAAAAGTAACAGATGAAATTGAATTTTTATCGGCAATTGAAGAGGGTGATTTTATGATAGCGCAGGCAAGCGCAACTCTTAATGAAAAAGGAACATTAACTGATGACGTTGTTTCCTGCCGATATAAAAATGAATTTACAATGTCTACGACAGATAGGATTAATTACATGGATGTATCGCCAAGACAAATAGTTTCAGTTGCCGCATCTTTAATACCATTTTTGGAGCATGATGATGCTAATCGTGCGCTAATGGGTTCAAACATGCAGAGACAAGCTGTACCCACATTACGAACAGATACTCCTTTAGTTGGTACTGGTATGGAAAGAAGAGTCGCAATTGATTCCGGTGTAACAGTAATTTCAATCAGGGGTGGTATTGTTGATTCAGTTGATGCTAGCAGAATCGTTGTTCGTGTTAATGATAAAGAAACAATGGAAGGCGAGCCTGGTGTTGATATTTATAATTTAACTAAATATACACGCTCAAACCAGAATACATGCATTAATCAAAAGCCATTAGTAAAACCTGGAGATAAGATCGAAAAAGGAGATGTATTGGCGGACGGCCCTTCAACAGATATGGGAGAGTTGGCGTTAGGGCAGAATATGCTTGTAGCTTTTATGCCGTGGAATGGCTATAACTATGAGGATTCTATTTTATTGTCTGAGAGATTAGTTAAAGAAGATCGTTATACAACAATACATATCGAAGAATTAACTTGTGTAGCTCGTGATACAAAGCTTGGTTCAGAAGAAATTTCTTCAGACATTCCAAATGTTAGCGAGAGTGCTTTAAATAAACTTGATGAGTCAGGTATTGTTTTTATTGGCGCCGAAGTGAACGTAGGAGATATTTTAGTTGGGAAAGTAACACCAAAGGGCGAGACACAACTGACCCCAGAGGAAAAATTATTACGAGCTATTTTTGGAGAGAAAGCATCAGATGTTAAAGACACATCTCTACGTGTTCCATCAGGTATGAATGGTACTGTTATCGATGTTCAAGTTTTTATTCGTGATGGCGTTGAAAAGGATTCTAGAGCGCTTGAAATTGAAGAATCAGAATTAAATAGCGTAAGGAAAGACTTAAACGATCAGCTCAGAATAATGTCAGACGGAGTTTATCAACGTATTGAGAAGCTATTGTTAGGGAAAATTGCACAAAGTGAACTATCCGTATTAAAGCCTAATGAAAAAATAAACCAAAACCATCTTGAGCAAATTCCTCGTGAAAAATGGTTTGAGATTAGCGTTAATGACGATGCTGTTAATAAACAACTTGAACGAGCATCAAATCAACTTGATGTTTTGAAAAAAGATTTTGACAGACAATTCGAAGAAAAAGAGAAGAAATTGACTTCTGGCGATGATTTGGCGCCAGGCGTATTAAAAATGGTCAAAGTTTACCTTGCTGTAAAACGCCGTATTCAACCAGGCGATAAGATTGCAGGTAGACATGGTAATAAAGGGGTTATTTCAACAATTGTTCCAGTAGAAGATATGCCTCATATGAATGATGGGACACCAGTTGATGTTGTGCTAAATCCACTTGGCGTTCCATCTCGAATGAATGTAGGTCAGGTTTTAGAGACTCATTTAGGTTGGGCAGCAAAAGGTATTGGTTTTAGGATTGGAAAGATGCTTGAACAAAAAGCCGAAGTTGCGGAGATGCGAAAATTTTTAGATAAAGTGTATAACGCTAGCGGAAAGCCCGAGAAATTAGATTCACTATCAGATCGTGAAATTATTGAGTTAGCGAAAAATCTTAAGGCAGGGGTACCTCTTGCTACTCCAGTTTTTGACGGTGCAAGTGAAGAGGAAATTAGACAAATGTTGAAACTTGCTGAATTACCAGAAGATGGTCAGGATTGGTTGTGGGACGGAAGGACTGGCGATCGCTTTGATCGAAAAATTACAGTTGGGTATATGTACATGCTTAAATTAAATCACTTAATTGACGATAAGATGCATGCACGTTCAACAGGGCCATATAGCCTGGTAACACAACAACCATTAGGGGGTAAGGCACAATTTGGCGGTCAACGATTCGGCGAAATGGAAGTTTGGGCGCTTGAAGCTTATGGTGCAGCATATACGTTGCAAGAAATGCTTACAGTAAAATCTGATGACGTTAGTGGACGAACTAAGATGTATAAGAATATTGTTGATGGCGATCATCATATGGAAGCAGGCATGCCCGAATCGTTTAATGTTCTTGTTAAAGAAATCAGATCATTAGGAATCGATATAGATCTTGATACTTAAATTGTATGAGTGTATTTGAGAGTGAAAGAAATTGAAAAGTATTTGATTCTATTTTCGTTTAGGTTTTACGAAAAAATCACTGAGGAGGTAAACCTTGAAAGACTTACTTAAGCTTTTAAAGCAGCAGGGGCAAACTGAGGAATTTGATGTAATAACAATCGGTTTAGCTGCTCCTGAAAAAATTCGATCTTGGTCTTTTGGGGAAGTAAAGAAACCTGAAACAATTAATTATCGAACATTTAAACCCGAACGAGACGGGCTTTTTTGCGCTAAGATTTTTGGACCAATTAAAGATTATGAATGTCTATGTGGAAAATATAAAAGACTTAAGCATAGAGGGGTAGTTTGTGAAAAGTGTGGTGTAGAAGTAACGCTTTCAAAAGTTAGGCGTGAACGTATGGGCCATATTGAACTTGCAACACCCATTGCTCATATTTGGTATTTAAAATCTTTACCGTCAAGAATGGGGCTAATGCTTGATATGACTTTACGTGAAATCGAGAGAATTCTCTATTTTGAGGCTTATGTCGTTGTTGATCCAGGCATGACTGAACTTGAAAGTGGTCAAATGTTAACGGAAGAAAATTATCTTGAGGCACTTGAGAATTATGGTGATGAATTTCAAGCAAAAATGGGAGCAGAAGCTATTCGTGAATTACTTCTTTCAATCGATATTGAGAATGAAGTTCAAGTATTGAGAGACGAGATTCCAAATACAAATTCAGAGACGAAATTACGTAAATTAACTAAGAGATTAAAATTATTAGAAGCTTTTATGAATTCTGGGAATAAACCTGAATGGATGGTTATGCTGGTTTTGCCAGTGTTGCCGCCGGAATTGCGACCTTTAGTTCCGCTTGATGGTGGTCGTTTTGCAACATCTGATCTTAATGATTTATATCGACGTGTAATTAATAGAAATAACCGTTTAAAACGTTTATTAGATCTTAATGCGCCGGATATTATTGTTCGTAATGAAAAACGCATGTTGCAAGAATCTGTTGATGCGCTACTCGATAATGGTAGACGTGGACGCGCTATTACAGGAACAAACAAACTACCGCTAAAATCATTAGCGGATATGATCAAAGGAAAACAAGGGAGATTCCGTCAGAATTTATTAGGCAAACGTGTTGATTATTCCGGTCGTTCAGTCATTGTTGTAGGCCCAACTTTACGTCTGCACCAATGTGGAATCCCTAAAAAAATGGCTCTAGAGTTATTTAAACCATTTATTTTCAGTAAATTAGAAAGACGCGGTTTATCTACAACAATAAAAGCAGCCAAAAAATTAGTTGAACGTGAAGGACCAGAAGTATGGGATGTCTTAGAGGAAGTAATTCGCGAACACCCGATAATGTTAAACCGTGCACCGACATTACACAGACTTGGCATACAGGCATTTGAGCCAGTATTAATTGAAGGAAAAGCAATTCAATTACACCCTCTAGTGTGTACAGCTTTTAATGCTGATTTTGATGGAGATCAAATGGCTGTACACGTTCCATTGTCAATTGAGGCTCAGCTTGAAGCTAGAACATTAATGATGTCAACAAATAATATTCTTTCTCCTGCAAACGGCGAACCAATAATTACCCCAACTCAAGATGTTGTTCTAGGGCTATACTATCTTACGCGTGAATCAGAAAGAGCTAAGGGTACAGGCATGGTATTTTCTGATATTAATGAAGTGCATCGGGCATACCAAGCTAGACCTCCTGTACTAGATTTACAAGCAAAGGTTGAGGTTCGTATTGCTGAAGAGAAAGTTGATGACAGTGGTGAAAAGAAAATTTTGTACAAACGACATAAGACAACTGCTGGACGCGCTTTATTATCTCGTGTTTTACCCAAAGGATTATCTTTTGAACACATTAATAAGGTATTAAATAAAAAAACTATTTCAGAGTTAGTTAATACTAGTTATAGAAAGTTGGGTTTGAAAGATACTGTTGTTTTTTCGGATAAACTAATGTATGCCGGTTTTAAATATTCAACATGTGCGGGTGTATCTATTGGCGTGGAAGATATGATGGTTCCGGAAAACAAAAGCGAGATTATTTCAAAAGCTGAAGAAGAAGTGAAAAACTTTCAACAGCAATATTCATCTGGATTGATTACCGATGGAGAGCGATATAACAAAGTTGTTGATATTTGGTCTCATACGAATGATACGGTTGCGAAAGCAATGATGGATAAAATAGGAGAGGAAACTTTTTTAGATGCCGAAGGCAAAGAAAAGAAAGAGGCTTCAGGTAATTCAATTTTTATGATGGCTGATTCTGGAGCACGTGGCTCAGCGGCACAAATACGGCAATTAGCAGGCATGCGAGGATTAATGGCAAAACCAGATGGTTCTATTATTGAAACCCCAATTACAGCTAATTTTAGGGAAGGACTTGATGTTCTACAGTATTTCATTTCAACTCATGGCGCACGTAAAGGTTTAGCTGATACGGCACTTAAAACGGCAAATTCTGGTTATTTAACTCGTCGTTTAGTCGATGTTGCACAAGACTTAGTCGTCACGGAAGAAGATTGCGAAACTATTGAAGGTCTTAGTATGAGCTCAATTATTGAAGGCGGCGATGTTATTGAAACTTTAAGGGAACGTGTTTTAGGAAGGGTTTTGGCAATTGACGCAACAAGTAGGAATGAAGAAGTAGTTGCTAAAGCCGGTACTTTACTTGATGAATCTTGGGCGGATGTTTTAGATGAGAATGGAATTGATCAAGTTATAGTTCGTTCTGCAATTACGTGCAAAACTCGCTATGGAATTTGTCGAAAATGTTATGGTCGCGATTTAGGTCGTGGGCATCTAGTTAATATTGGAGAAGCTATTGGCGTTATTGCCGCCCAATCAATTGGAGAACCAGGAACACAATTAACAATGCGTACTTTCCATATCGGTGGGGCGGCTTCGCGTGCAGCAGCAATAAGTAGTATTGAAGTGAAGAATGGAGGAACAATAAGCCTACAAAATGTAAAAATATTAAAACAAAAAGATAGTGGCAATAACATTGTCAATTCACGTTCAGGTGAAGTTGCAATTCTTGATGATACGGGCCGTGAACGAGAGCGTTATAAAATACCGTATGGTGCAATTTTGACAGTAAATAATGAAGCTACTGTCGAATCTGGACAACAGATAGCATCGTGGGATCCACATACGCACCCCATTATATCTGAAGTTGATGGAAAAGTTTTATTTTCAGATATTGAAGAAGGGGCGACGGTCGCTCGTTATACTGATGATATTACTGGTTTGACAGATACAGTCATAATGGACCCACAACAGCGACCCTCAACTGCAAAGGATATGCGTCCAGTTGTTAAATTGGTTGATGCCAAAGGAGATGAACTCAAAATCCCAGGAACTGACCATGATGCTCATTATTTACTTCCACCAAGAGCAATTATTAATGTAAATGACGGCAAAGAAGTTAATATTGGAGATGTAATTGCGCGTATCCCGCAGGAATCATCTAAAACTAGGGATATTACGGGAGGTTTACCAAGAGTAGCTGATTTATTTGAAGCTCGTAAACCAAAGGAACCGGCAGTATTAGCTGCAATTAGCGGTACAATCAGTTACGGCAAAGAAACAAAAGGTAAAGAAAGAATAGTAATAACAGGTAAGAATGACGAAGTGCACGAAGAACTTATTCCTAAGTGGCGACATATTGGCGTATTTGAGGGTGAGCATGTGGAAAAAGGAGAAAGCATAGTGGATGGGCCACCTTTACCACACGATATTCTTAAATTGAAAGGTGTTATAGCCTTATCGAACTATATAAGCAACGAAATTCAAGATGTTTATCGTCTCCAGGGGGTGAAAATAAATGATAAACACATAGAAGTTATCGTCAGACAAATGTTGCGTAAAGCAGAGATTACAGATCCCGGAGATAGCATATTATTGAAGGGGGAACAGCTGGAACGCACAAGGGTTTTGGAGGAAAATGAAAAACTTGAAGCTGATGGTAAAAACCCGGCAGAATGGGAGCCAATTCTATTAGGAATAACAAAGGCATCACTTTTAACAGAATCATTTATTTCTGCCGCATCATTCCAAGAAACAACAAGAGTTTTAACGGAAGCTAGTGTAAATGGTAAGCGTGATCAGCTCCGAGGTTTAAAGGAAAATGTAATTGTTGGGCGCTTAATTCCAGCTGGTTCAGGGCTTGCGCATCATACAAAATCAAGCAAAGAGCATGATGAAAGCGAGGTTGATTCTGAAACGGCGATTAAAAATTCGAAAGAATCTGAGGAAATAGAAATAACCCCTATAATAGAAGTTACTTCAGAATCAGTTGAAGAGTCCTAAACGACTTGATTATAAGCTTGTAATCTCCTTGACATAATACTTGCCGAAGACATAAAATCTCGCCTCTTTGACAGGCTGAGCGGTTTTGTCTCACCTGTCGTTTTGCGTTAAGTGCTGGAAAAATAGCAAATTTCTTGAGATTTGCTGGCTACCAGGTAATGCCTCAGGGATATCCGAAGAAATTTCTACGTATATCCGTACTGGAATTAATAAACATACATATATATTGAAGTATGTTCAGTTCGGATAAACGAGGCGGTTTGCGCGCGTAATAAATTGAAAAATATGGAATTTTTATGACAACGATAAATCAATTAGTTAGAAAACCGAGAAAGCGGCAAAATGCGAAGAGCAATGTTCCCGCGCTTGAGGCATGCCCTCAAAGACGTGGTGTTTGTACTCGTGTATACACAACGACGCCAAAAAAACCAAACTCCGCATTAAGAAAAGTAGCCCGTGTCCGACTTACCAATGGCCAAGAAGTGACTACATACATTGGTGGAGAAGGACATAATTTACAAGAACATTCTGTAATTTTAATTAGAGGCGGGAGAGTAAAAGATTTGCCGGGCGTTCGCTATCATACGGTAAGAGGCACATTGGATACCTCAGGAGTTAGCGATCGACGACGTGGACGATCAAAATACGGTGCTAAACGACCAAAATCATAGAGTAATAATTTAAATCATAAATTTAAGAAAGATTAGGAATAGCTTGAAAAAATGTCTAGACGAAGAGTAGCTGAGAAAACAACAATCTTACCTGATCCAAAATATGGAGATATGGTTTTGGCAAAGTTTATAAATATTATTATGCGCAGCGGTAAAAAATCAATCGCCGAAAGAATTGTTTATGGTGCACTTAATGAGATCAATGGTAAAGGAAACAAAGAACCTCTCGAAGTATTTAATAAGGCACTTGAAAATATTAGACCGGTTGTTGAAGTAAAATCACGACGGGTTGGTGGTGCAACTTATCAAATTCCGGTCGAAGTAAAAACTGCTCGTAGTATGACGTTAGCTATGCGTTGGGTTGTCGATGCAGCAAAAAACCGAAGTGAGAAGGATATGGGTTCACGTTTAGCGGGTGAATTATTAGATGCTTCAGAAAATCGTGGAACAGCAATCAAAAAACGTGAAGATACTCACCGAATGGCAGAAGCAAATAAAGCTTTTTCACATTTTCGGTGGTAATTAAAAATTAAGATTAGAGAAAGCATCATGACAAGAGACACAACAATTGAACATTACAGAAACATAGGGATTATGGCTCATATTGATGCTGGAAAAACAACAACAACAGAGCGAGTACTTTTTTATACAGGCGTTTCACATAAAATTGGTGAAGTTCATGATGGAGCGGCAACAATGGATTGGATGGAACAAGAGCAAGAAAGGGGTATTACAATTACTTCTGCCGCAACAACATGTTTCTGGAAAGGAACGTTATCACAATTTCCCGAGCATCGTATAAATATTATAGATACCCCAGGTCATGTTGACTTTACGATTGAAGTAGAACGATCATTACGTGTTTTGGATGGCAGTTGTGCAGTGTTCTGCGCTGTCGGCGGCGTTGAACCTCAATCTGAAACTGTTTGGCGGCAAGCAAATAAATATTCTGTTCCTCGTATTGCTTTTGTAAACAAGATGGATCGTGCAGGAGCTAATTTTCTTCGGGTTGTTACACAGATAAGAGAACGCCTTAATTCCAACGCTGTAACTATGCAACTACCAATTGGTGCTGAAGATAATTTTAAAGGCGTTATTGACTTAGTAAAGATGAAGGCTATTTATTGGGAAGAAGAGAATATGGGAATTAACTTTGAAGAAAAGGATATTCCCCAGACAATGGAAATCGAAGCAAAAAAATATCATGAAAAAATAGTTGAAACTGCAGCGGAAGCAAACGAAAAACTCATGGATGTATATCTAGAATCAGATGAACTTTCTCAGGAGCAGATAAAGGAGGGGATAAGATTACAAACATTGGCAAATGAAATTGTTCCGGTATTTTGTGGGTCGGCATTCAAGAATAAAGGTGTGCAGACAATGTTAGATGCCGTTATAGAATATCTACCATCTCCGATTGATGTGCCTCCAATAAAAGGGATTTTAGACGATAAAAATGAAACAGAAGGAGAAAGAAAATCCTCTGACGACGAGCCATTTGCAGCATTGGCATTCAAAATAGCAACAGATCCTTTTGTCGGAACATTGACTTTTTTTAGAGTTTATTCAGGTGTTCTTAGTACGGGCGATACAGTATTTAATCCTGTTAAAAGAAAAAAAGAAAGAGTGGGCCGAATACTACAAATGCATGCAAATAGTCGCGAAGAACTAAAAGAAGTACACGCTGGAGATATAGCAGCAGCAGTTGGATTAAAGGATATTGTAACGGGAGATACGCTCTGTGACCAAAATAACATTATAACTTTAGAACGAATGGAGTTTCCTGACCCAGTTATATCTGTTGCCGTTGAACCTAAAACCAAACCTGATCAAGAAAAAATGGGAATAGCGTTGGGCAAATTAGCACAAGAAGATCCTTCATTTAGAGTGCACACTGATGAGGAGACCGGACAAACAATTATTTCAGGGATGGGTGAGCTTCATCTTGAAATTATTATCGATCGCTTAAAGCGTGAATTCAAGATTGAAGCAAATGTAGGAAAACCACAAGTTGCTTACCGTGAAACGATACGATCTACACTTGAAAAGGTTGAAGGTAAATTTGTTAGACAGTCCGGTGGTCGAGGTCAATACGGCCATGTTGTATTTAAGATTGAACCAAAAAAAGCAGGTGAAGGCTTCGAGTTTGTTAATAAAATTGTTGGTGGTGTCGTCCCAAAAGAATATATACCTGCTGTTGAAAAAGGCGTAGTCGAGCAAATGGAAAATGGAATTATTGCAGGATATCCCGTCGTTGATGTTAAGGTTACTTTGTATGATGGTTCGTATCATGATGTAGATTCTAGTGAAATGGCGTTTAAAATAGCCGGTTCAATGGGATTTAAAGAAGGTGCAAATAAAGCTAAACCAGCGTTACTTGAGCCGATTATGAAAGTTGAAATTGTTACACCGGAGGAATATTTGGGCGCTGTAAATGGAGATCTAAATAGGCGTCGTGGAATTTTACAAGGCACAGACGAAACCCCCGCCGGGAAAGTGATACGTGCTGAGGTACCGCTCAGCGAAATGTTTGGGTATGCAACTGACCTTCGTTCTGCCACACAAGGACGGGCAGTCTATACAATGGAATTTGAAAAATATAATGAAGTGCCAGCAAATATTGCTGAGAGTATTATCAATAGAAACTAAATTATTACTAATTATTATTTGAGAATATAAATGGCCGAACAACAGAGAATTAGAATACGCCTTAAAGCATTTGATCACCGATTAATTGATCAATCTACAAAAGAGATTGTTGAAACGGCTCAACGTACTGGAGCTCAAGTTAAGGGGCCTATACCGCTACCAACTAAAAAGGAACGTTTTACAGTTTTAATTTCACCCCATGTCAATAAGGATGCTCGTGACCAATATGAAATTCGAACACATAAACGATTAATGGATATTATAAATCCAACAGACAAAACGGTTGATGCATTAATGAAACTTGATTTAGCTGCAGGTGTTGATGTTCAGATAAAGCTTAATTAATAGATATAAATTGGAACAACAGAAATGACAATTGGAATAGTAGGTAGAAAATGTGGAATGACGCGTCTATTTATGGATGATGGGGCTTCTATACCCGTAACAGTGGTGGAAGCCTCACCAAATCGTGTGACTGGTTTACATACACAACAGGAGAAAGGTTATAGCGCAGTCCAAGTTTCGTGGGGATCAAAAAAATCTACTTCATTAACAAAACCAGAGGCTGGTAATTACGCAAAGGCAAACGTTGAAGCTGGAGAAGGGCTTTTAGAGTATAGAGTTACCGCTGATGAGCTTGAAAAATATGCGCCTGGCGTAGAAATTAAAGTTGATATTTTTGAAACTGGCCAGAAAGTTGACGTTACGGGCACATCAAAGGGAAAGGGTTTTTCTGGCGTTATTAAACGTCACAACTTTAGCCATCAGCGAAACACACACGGTAATTCATTATCACACCGTGCTCCAGGTTCTATAGGCCAATGCCAAACACCAGGGAGAGTTTTTAAAGGAAAAAAAATGTCTGGACATTATGGAGATGTAAAGTGTACCAGCCAAAATCTTGAAGTTGTTCAGATTGATAGTGAGCTGAATCTTATTTTAATAAAAGGCGCCATTCCAGCTAGCAAAGGCGGAAGTGTTATTGTTAGTCCTTCAACTAAGATAACCAATAACCCTAAAAAAGAAGAAGCACCAAAGCAAGAAGCAACTAAAAAAGAAGAAGCACCAAAGCAAGAAGCAACTAAATAAGTAATTATGAAAATAAAAATTGAAAAATCAGGCAAGAAACAGCCAGGCACAATGAGTGTTGCTGATAGTGTTTTTGCGGTTGAGTTTAATGAACCATTAGTTCATCAAGTTTTAGTTTCTTATATGTCAGGTTCTCGTTCCGGTACAAAATCACAAAAATCACGTTCAGAAGTTAGAGGTGGTGGGAGAAAACCATGGCGCCAGAAAGGCACTGGTCGCGCAAGGGCTGGAACTATTCGTAGTCCACTTTGGCGTGGGGGCGGAGTTACTTTTGCCGCAAAATCTCGTGATTATAGTAAAAAAGTAAATAGGAAAATGTTTCATGGTGCAATGAGATCAATTTTCTCTGAACTTTTAAGACAAGAAAGATTTGTATGCGTCGATGAATTTGATGTGGCTGAGTCAAAAACAAAACTAGTAAAAGAGAAATTAAATAAACTTGGTCTTAAAGAGGTTTTAATTATTACAGAAGGATTGAGTGAAAATCTATATTTAGGTGTTAGAAATATTCCGAAAGTTGACGTTATGGATACTAATGAAATAAATCCTTATTCGTTGATTGGTTTTGAAAAAATTTTGATAACACAAGCAGCTGTTGAGAAAGTAGAGGAATGGCTGACATGAACGAGCAAAAAATAATGAAAGTATTGTTGGAGCCAAAAGTTACTGAAAAATCTAGTATGGTTGGTGAATTAAATAATCAGTATGTATTTAAAGTCTCAAAAAGTGCGACAAAACCCGAAATAAAAGAAGCTATTGAACTAATGTTTGATGGGGCCGAAGTAGAGTCAGTTCAAGTTGCAAATGTAAAGGGCAAAAGGAAAATTTTTAAACGTTTACCAGGACAGCGTGCAAACTGGAAAAAAGCTTATATTAGGTTGAAACCTGGTTTTGATATTGATTTTATGGGTAACGAGTAAGGACGAGGTTTATTTGAAGAATGGCACTAATTAATCCAAAACCAACATCAGCTGGACGTCGCTCAATGATTAAAGTTGTTAATCCCGAGTTACATAAGGGTAAGCCTTACGAACCTTTGTTGGAAAAACAAAATAAGTATGCTGGACGTAACAATAATGGCCGGATAACAGTTCGGCACCGCGGCGGCGGATCTAAACAACGTTATCGATTGATCGATTTTAAACGTGATAAGGATGGTTTATTAGCCGAAGTTGAGCGCATTGAATATGACCCAAATAGGACAGGCCATATCGCATTATTATTGTATGTAGACGGCGAACGACGCTACATAGTAGCACCGAACGGCCTTAAAGTAGGCGATAAAGTAATGTCCGGTGAAGAAGCAGCGATACAGATTGGTAATTGTATGCGTTTGAGAGACATTCCTTTAGGTACAACCATTCATTGTATTGAGATGAAACCTGGAAAGGGTGCGCAGATTGCACGAAGTGCGGGTACCTCAGCTCAACTAGTTGCTAAAGAAGGATATCATGCAACTATCAGGTTACGTTCTGGAGAAATGCGTAAAATACTATCCGAATGTCGGGCCACAATAGGCGAAGTCGGTAATACTGAACATCAATTACGTTCATTAGGTAAAGCAGGAGCAAAACGTTGGCGTGGTATACGCCCAACTGTTCGTGGTGTAGCAATGAATCCTGTTGATCATCCACATGGAGGGGGAGAAGGTCGCACTTCAGGTGGCCGTCACCCGGTAAGTCCATGGGGGGTATCAACGAAAGGCTACAAAACAAGAAAAAATAAACGAACTGATAAATTAATCGTTCGCAGACGAACATTGCAAAGAGAGAAATAATGGCACGTTCGGTAAAAAAAGGACCATTTGTAGATTATCATCTATTAAGAAAGATAGAAGTTGCAAAGGAAACTAGCGATAAACGCCCAATAAAAACTTGGTCACGTCGTTCGATGGTAATGCCAGAAATGGTTGGTTTGACAATTGCCGTACATAATGGTCGTGACCATATACCTATTTATGTTTCAGAAAACATGGTGGGACATAAGTTAGGTGAGTTTGTTCTTACTCGAACATTTCGTGGTCATATTGCAGATAAGAAAATATAAATATTTAAAGAATAAACTAAAACAATGACTACATCAGCAACATTAAAGTATACGCATTTGTCACCACAAAAAATGCGGTTAATAGTAGATCAAATACGCGGTATGTCTGTTGATCGTGCAGTTACTTTACTTTCGTTTAGTAATAAAAAGGGAGCAAAGATTGTTAAAAAAGTTCTCGAGTCAGCAATTGCTAATGCTGAAAATAACAATGGCGCTGATATTGACGAGCTCAAAATAACAGCAATAGAAGTTAATCAGGGGCCGACTATGAAACGGTTACGTCCTCGAGCAAGAGGTCGAGCTGATAGACTTTTAAAAAGAACTAGCCATTTAACTGTGAAAGTTTCTGAGACAGGAGAGAAATAAGCCTTATGGGTCAGAAAGTACATCCAACAGGAATACGTCTCGGTATTATTAAGGACTGGACATCGACCTGGTATGCAGATAGTAAAAATTATGCTGAATATCTTAATGCGGACATGAAAGTTCGCGACTATTTACGCAAGAAGCTGGTAAATGCATCTGTTAGTCGTATTCAGATCGAAAGGCCAGCGGGAAATGCACGAGTTATCATACACACAGCTCGTCCTGGAATTGTAATTGGCAAAAAAGGCGAAGACATAGATCGCCTTCGTGTAAAAGTTTCAAGCATGATGGGAGTGCCCACGCATGTTAGTGTTGAAGAAATTCGTAAACCAGAATTAGACGCATTTCTTGTAGCTGAGAGTGTCGCACAACAAATTGAGAGAAGGATAATGTTTCGAAGAGCTATGAAACGTGCTGTTACAAATACAATGCGACTTGGAGCAGAAGGCATAAAAATTACTGTAAGCGGCAGATTAAATGGCGCAGAAATAGCGCGTACAGAGTGGTATAGGGAAGGCCGAGTTCCATTACATACTTTGCGAGCAGATATTGATTATGCAACTGCAGAAGCAAGCACTACATACGGTATTATCGGGGTAAAAGTATGGCTTTTTAAAGGTGAAATATTTGGACACGAAAAGAATTCAGAAGATGAAAATCAGGTTGAAGTAACCACGACAGGTAAAAAGTAGGAGCTAAGAAGTGCTACAACCAAAAAGAACAAAATTTAGAAAACAAAGTAAATCTCGTAATCGTGGTTTAGCGACGGTTGGTAATAAGGTGAGCTTTGGAGAATATGGTCTGAAGGCTGTTGGAAGGGGACGGATTACAGCACGCCAAATTGAGGCTGCACGGCGAGCTTTAACACGAAAGGTAAAGCGTGGCGCGAAGGTTTGGATCAGAATTTTTCCTGATAAACCTATTACAAAAAAACCTTTAGAAGTTCGTCAAGGTAAAGGAAAGGGTAGTGTTGAATATTGGGTTGCCCAAATTCAACCTGGCAGGATGCTTTATGAAATGGAAGGAGTCCCAGAAGAGTTGGCTCGCGAAGCTTTTGATCTAGCGGCGGCAAAATTACCAGTAAAGACAGCTTTTGTTTCAAGGACATTATTATAATGAAAACATTAGAATTAAGAGATAAAACAAATGAAGAACTACAATCTTTATTGCTGGAAGAATTACGTTCTCAATTTAATTTAAGAATGAGAAAAGGGACTGGTCAACTAGATAAGCCTAGTGAAATAAAAAAAACACGACGTAATATTGCAAAAATTTATACAATTCTCAATGAAAATAAAGCCAGTTCAAACAAGGAAAAGACATGAGTAAAGAAATAGTGAAAAATAAAATAGTAACAGGAACGGTTATTAGCTCAAAAATGGATAAAACTATTTCTGTTTGTATTGAGAGAACCGTAAAACACCCCCTTTATGGGAAATATATAAGACGTTCAACCAAAGTAATGGTTCATGATGAAGTTAACGAATGCAATGAAGGTGATGTCGTGATTATAGAATCATCACGCCCACTTTCTAAGAATAAATCATGGCGTTTACAAAAAGTTGTAAGCAAGGCACAAATTGTCTAGAGGAGTTAATGTTAGTAATGATACAGATGCAAACAATGCTTGATGCCGCAGATAATAGTGGAGCTCGTCGCCTAATGTGCGTAAAGGTTTTAGGCGGCTCAAAACGTCGATATGCAAATGTTGGCGACGTTATTAAGGTAAGCATCAAAGAAGCTATTCCTCGTGGCAAAGTAAAAAAAGGAGAAGTATATAGCGCTGTGGTTGTACGTACTCGTAAGGGTGTTCGAAGAGATGATGGTTCTTTGATACGTTTTGATGGCAATGCGGCAGTTTTGTTGAATGCGCAATTACAACCTGTTGGTACACGTATTTTTGGACCAGTTACAAGAGAATTACGTGGGCGTAGGTTTATGAAAATTGTATCGCTAGCGCCGGAGGTTTTGTAAATATGAGCAGACTAAAGAAAGGTGATGAGGTTGTTGTGATAGCTGGTAAAGATAAAGGTAAAAGAGGCGTTGTTTTATCTGTTATAAGCGGTGATAACAAGGTGATTGTTGAGAATATTAATATGATAAAACGTCACACAAAAGGGAACCCGGCACAAGGAACTCCCGGCGGTATAGTAGAGAAAGAATCATCAATTAATCAATCTAATGTTGCAATATGGAATCCAGTTTCAAATAAAAACGACAGAATAGGTTATCGATATTTAAAGGATGGTCAAAAGGTTCGTTACTTTAAATCAAATAATGAAGTTGTAGATGTATAGGATCTTTTTTTATGGCTACACTACAAGAACATTATAAAAATAACGTAATTAAAATATTATCCAAACAATTTGGCTATAAGTCATGCATGCAAGTTCCAAAAATTACTAAAATAACATTAAATATGGGTTTAGGAGAGTCAGTTGCTGACAAAAAAATAGTTGAAAATGCATTAGAAGATATGACTAAAATTGCAGGGCAGAAGCCTATTGTTACTAAAGCTAGAAAATCCGTTGCAAATTTTAAAGTTCGTGAAGGTTGGCCAATAGGATGCAAGGTTACACTTAGGCGTGAACGTATGTATGAATTTCTTGAACGTTTAATATCCATTGCTATACCACGTATAAGAGATTTTCGTGGTTTAAATGCGAAATCATTCGATGGACGAGGCAATTATAGTATAGGTATTAAAGAGCAAATTATTTTTCCTGAAATTGATTTTGATAAAATAGATTCTTTGCGGGGAATGGATATTACAATTTCAACTTCTGCACGAACGAACGAAGAGGCAAGAGCTTTATTAACATCGTTTAAATTACCGATAAAATCTTGAGGTTTATTGAATATGGCAAAATCTTGTATGGTAAATCGCGAAATCAAAAGAATTCGTTTAGCAAAAAAATTCTCTACTAAAAGAGCTGAATTAAAAGCTGTTATTAAGAATACATCATTAAGCGAAGATGAACGCAGAGATGCCCGTGAAAAATTAAATAAAATGCCAAGAGACGCTAACCCGATTCGCATTCGTAATCGTTGTAACATAACGGGCCGTGCCCATGGATATTATAGAAAATTTGGGTTGGCGAGAAATAAATTACGCGAAGCTGCTATGCGTGGCGATATACCAGGTTTAGTTAAAGCAAGTTGGTAAAAAAATAGAGAGAACTAGTGATAATGAGTATGTCAGATCCAATTTCAGATATGTTAACTAGAATTCGTAATTCGTTAATGCGTTATAAACACGATGTTAGGATACCTTCATCACAATTGAAGGTAGCAATTGCCAATATATTAAAGCAAGAGGGCTATATAAAAGATTATAGAGTCGAAGAAAATGATAATAGAACAACATTAATAATCGAATTAAAGTATTTTAAGGGTAAGCCAGTTATAGAATCTATGAGGCGAATTAGTAAGCCAAGTCTTCGTTCATATAAATCAGTAAATGAATTACCAAAGGTGATGGGCGGCCTTGGGATTGCAATTATTTCTACAGCAAAGGGTGTGATGACAGATAAATCAGCACGAGAACACGGCATCGGCGGTGAAATCTTGTGCTATGTATCATAAAACGGATCAATACTATGTCGAGAATAGCAAACATTCCAATAAATATACCAACTGGTGTCGATGTTAATATAGTTGGAAATTTAGTAACAATTAAAGGAAGTAAGGGCGAATTATCTCACAATGTTCATCCTTTAATTAAGGTTGAGCAGATGGATAATACCCTGAAAACATCAACCAAAAACGATAGTAAGTTTGCTAAAGCACTGTCAGGTACGACACGTGCGCTTATTCAAAATATTGTGATGGGTGTAAGCGAAGGTTTTGAGCGAAAACTTGAAATTGTTGGTGTTGGGTATCGTGTTGCGGTTTCAGGTAAAACGTTAAACTTAACTTTAGGGTTTTCACATCCAGTTCTATTTAAAATTCCCGAAGGGATTACGATTGAAACACCCAGTCAAACTGAAATTACAATTAAGGGTAGCGACAAGCAACAGGTGGGACAGGTTGCTGCAGATATCCGAGCTTATCGTCGTCCCGAACCTTACAAAGGGAAGGGAGTTCGTTATTTAGATGAGAGAATTGTCCGAAAAGAGGCGAAGAAGGCCTAGTTAATATGAGCAAAAAATTAGATAGATTAAGACGTGCAAAAAAGACACGCGCAAGAATTAAAAAACTAGGCGCAGATCGCTTATGTGTTCATAAAACACCTAGACATGTATACGCACAAGTAATTTCATCAAGTAGTTCAAAAGTTATTGTAAGCGCGTCAAGTTTAGATAAAGAGATTAAGGATAAAATTAAATATAGTGGAAATATAGAGGCTGCTACAGTTGTAGGGGGAATTTTGGCTAAGCGTGCTAAAAAAGCGGGCATAAAAAAAGTTGCGTTTGATCGTTCAGGATTTAAATTTCACGGTCGTATTCAAGCGCTAGCAAATGCTGCACGTGAGAATGGTATGGAATTTTAAGAGAAGAATCTATGAAATTGGAAAATTCAATAACTGGAAACGAAGACCTTCAAGAAAAACTTGTTACGGTTAATAGGGTTGCCAAGGTAGTAAAAGGCGGACGCCAATTTGGTTTTGCAGCATTAACTGTTGTTGGTGATGGTAATGGGAAAATTGGTATAGGCCGAGGGAAATCTCGTGAGGTTCCACTTGCTATTCAGAAAGCAATGGAAGATGCGCGTCGAAATATGGTGTTTGTACCGATAAAAGAAGGAACACTTCAGTATGCAATTACATCAGAATATGGTGCGGCAAAAATTTATATGCAACCAGCTTCAGAAGGCACAGGAATTATTGCAGGCGGACCAATGCGTGCTGTTTTTGAAGTTGTTGGCATAAACAATGTTTTAGCTAAATCGATCGGCTCAACAAATTCAATTAATGTCATTCGCGCAACCATTAAAGGACTTGAATCAATGTCTTCCCCAGACTATATAGCGGCTAAACGTGGTAAATCAATAAAAGAAGTAATTAATTAGATATGGCAAAGAAAAAGAAAAAATCTATAGGTAAGCTAAAAGTAACGTTAGTTAAAAGTATTGGTCGGCGAACCAGACAGCATAAGTCTTGTGTTGGCGGGCTTGGTTTGCGTCGGATAGGGCATAGCGCGATTGTTGATGATACGCCAGAGAATCGTGGGATGATTAATAAAGTGAATTATTTATTAGTAGTTGACGAGGAGGCGTAACTCAAAATGCGATTGAACATGCTTAAACCTCACTCGGATTCAACTTCCAATCCAAAACGTGTTGGCCGTGGCATTGGCTCGACTATTGGTAAGACTGGTGGTCGTGGGCATAAAGGCCAGAAATCGCGTGCCGGAGGATATCACAAAGTTGGTTTTGAAGGTGGGCAGATGCCTTTACAGCGTCGTTTGCCAAAAGTGGGATTTAGTTCTCGTATTGGTCGTGTCACAGCAGAAATACGTTTACATGAATTAGCTAATCTAGATGCTGATGTTATTGATCTTGAAACACTTAAATCAGCACGTTTGATAAATAAAAATATTAAGCATGTAAAAATTATTTTGTCTGGAAAATTGGAAAAATCTATAACGATAAAAGGTCTTATGCTTACAAAAGGTGCAAAAACTGCGATTGAAACTGCTGGCGGGAAGGTGGAAGAATAAATGGCGACATCAAACTCAGCAATTCCCGGAGGGCTTGCAGGTCTTGGGCAATTAAAGGAGCTACGACAAAGACTTTTTTTTGTTTTGGTTGCTTTGTTTGTTTATAGGGTTGCAACACACATTCCAGTGCCAGGAATTAACCCCGTTGCATTGGCTGAATTATTTAATCAGCAGCGCGGTACTATACTAGATATGTTTAATATGTTCTCCGGCGGTGCATTACAACGTTTTTCAGTAGTAGCTCTCGGTATTATGCCGTATATCTCTGCTTCAATTATTATGCAATTACTATCAGTTGTTGATCCAAAGCTAAAACAACTTAAAAAAGAAGGTGAATCGGGGCGAAGAAAGATTACACAATATACACGGTACGGCACGGTATTTTTGGCAACATTCCAAGCTTTTGGCGTTGCGATTGCCCTAGAGGGACAACAAGCAACTGGACAGGGTATTGTTATTGACCCTGGACTTGGATTTAGAGTTGTAGCAATTACTACGTTAGTAACCGGGACAATGTTTTTAATGTGGTTGGGTGAGCAAATAACAGAGCGAGGGGTCGGGAATGGTATTTCCATGATAATCTTTGCTGGTATTGTTGCGGGCTTACCTTCTGCGATTGGCGGAACACTAGAGTTATCTAGAACAGGTGAGATGCATTTATTGGCTGTTTTTGCTTTATTTGCTTTAGCAATTGCAGTAACAGGTTTTGTTGTTTTTGTAGAAAGAGGTCAAAGGCGAATAACTGTTAATTATGCAAAGCGGCAAGTTGGCAGAAAAATGTATGGCGGGCAGTCAAGTCATTTACCATTAAAGTTAAATATGGCTGGTGTTATACCCCCTATATTCGCTTCAAGTTTGATATTATTTCCTGCCACGATAGCTGGTTGGTTTAGCCAAAACGAAGGTATGAATTGGTTAAAAGATTTTGCAACCACCTTATCGCCAGGACAACCAATTTATGTAATGTGTTATGCAGCGGGGATAATTTTTTTCTGTTTCTTCTATACTGCCATGGTATTTGATCCGCGTGAAACTGCTGATAATTTGAAAAAATCCGGAGCTTTTATTCCGGGCACACGGCCTGGAGAACAAACAGCGAATTATCTAGATAAGGTTTTAACAAAATTAACCCTTGCAGGTGCAATTTATATAACATCTGTTTGTTTACTACCTGAATTTCTAATAGTTAAATTTAACGTCCCATTTTATTTTGGAGGCACGTCACTACTAATTATTGTTGTGGTTGTAATGGATTTTATGTCACAAATACAAGCTCATTTAATGTCCCATCAATATGAGGGGCTTATGAAAAAAGCTAATCTCAAGGGGCATGGCAGACGTTAATTTAGTTAACGAACGAGAGAGAATAATTATGAAAGTTAGAGCATCAGTCAAAAGAATTTGTCGCAATTGCAGAATAATTCGGCGTAATAGGGTCATACGGGTAATTTGTTCCGATCCTCGCCACAAGCAACGTCAAGGCTGAATTGAAATGATGGAGATTATAAAATAATGGCACGTATCGCAGGAGTTAATATACCGGATAATAAGCATTTAAATATTGCTTTGACATATATATATGGTGTTGGGCTTACTCGAGCTCAAAGTATTTGTGATTCGTTAGATTTGAAATACTCAATAAAAGTTAATCAATTATCAGAATCTGATTTAGATAACATACGTGCCGAGGTTAGTAAATTTAATCTTGAAGGTGATTTGCGCAGAGAAGTCACGATGAATATTAAGCGTTTAATGGATCTTGGTACAAATCGTGGTATTCGTCATCGTCGAGGACTACCGGTTCGCGGACAACGTACAAGCACTAACGCGCGTACTCGTAAAGGTCCGAAAAAGATGATCAAAAAATAACTAAAAGGGTTTTTATATAATTATGGTAAAAACAGTATCAAAGAGTCGTAAGCGAACAAAAAGAAATGTTCTAGATGGTGTAGCGCATATACACGCTTCTTTTAACAACACCATTATTACAATAACTGACCGCGAAGGTAATACACTTTCGTGGGCCACTTCAGGGGGAAGTGGTTTCCGCGGTTCACGTAAAAGCACCCCTTTTGCAGCACAAATTGCATCTCAAAAAGCAGGTGAAGCTGCTAAAGAGTTTGGTCTGCAAAATTTAGAGGTTTTTATAAAAGGACCTGGCCCGGGACGTGAATCTGCAGTTCGAGCACTTAATACCGTCGGATTTAAAATTACTAATATTACGGATGTTACCCCGATTCCTCATAACGGATGTCGTCCGCCAAAAAGGCGTCGGGTTTAATTTAGGAGTTTATTTATGGCACGTTATCTTGGACCAAAATGCAAACTCAGTCGCCGCGAGGGTACAGATTTATTTCTAAAAAGTCGCGCGAGACCAATAGAGACGAAATGCCAGATTGATAAAATACCCGGAATGGGTAGCACACGTCCAGGGAGAATGTCTGACTATGCTTTGCAACTCAGAGAAAAACAGAAATTACGCCGTATTTACGGTGTTCTCGAAAGACAATTTCGCAAATATTATAAAGAAGCGGCTCGCCAAAAGGGCTCAACTGGTGAGAATTTACTTCAAATTTTGGAATGTCGATTAGATAATGTTGTGTATCGCATGGGCTTTGGCTCGACACGGAATGAAGCACGCCAATTAATTAGTCATAGAACTATTTTAGTAAATGATAAAAGCGTCAACATACCTTCTCTTCAAGTAAAACCAAGTGACAAGATCGCTGTTAGGGAAAAAAGTAGAAATCAATTAAGAATTAAGGATGCTCTAAATGTTGCGGAACAATATGGTTTCCCAGAATGGGTTGAGGTTAACTCTGAGGATATGGAAGGTGTATTTAAATCCATTCCAGATAGAAGTGAGTTGCCGTCAGAAATTAATGAACAGCTAGTTGTAGAATTATATTCTAAGTAATTAACGTGTGGAGGATCATCACGCATGTCAACGATAATTAAAGAATTACTAAAACCACGTAAATGCCAAGTAGAAGAAATTAATAATACTTCTGCAAAAATTATTATTGAACCACTAGAAAGAGGTTTTGGCCATACTCTTGGTAATGCATTACGCCGGGTTTTACTATCATCAATGCCAGGTTGCGCTGTTACTGAGCTTGAGATTATAGAGCCAGAAGTATTGCATGAATACACAACCATGGAAGGTGTTCAAGAAGATGTTACTGATATTATTCTTAACCTCAAGGGTCTTGCAATAGTTATGCATTCAAAGGATGAGGCAACACTAACTTTGAAAAAAAGTGGTCCAGGAGAAGTATGCGCAAGAGACATAACTGTTGATCATGATGTTGAGATAGCCAACCCAGACCATCCAATAGCCAATTTAACAAAGGCCGGGCAATTAAGTATGGTAATGCAGGTTGCTCGCGGCAGGGGATATAAGCCCGTTATCGCTGGAGGAAAGGATAATCCCGAACAAACCATTGGAAAAATAAAATTGGATGCTTCATTTAGTCCTGTTACTCGTGTTTCATATGATGTAGGTAATGCACGAGTTGAACAACGAACTGATTTAGATAAGTTAATTTTAGAGTTAGAGACGGACGGAACGATTGACCCAAATGACGCTATTCGAGAAGCGGCTACAATATTACGCTCACAGTTAGTTATTTTTGTTGATCTTGAAGCTGAAGAAGCTATTGAAGCGAGTAAGAGTAGCGAACCAGAAGTTGATCCAATTTTACTTAGACCGGTTGATGATCTTGAGTTAACTGTACGCTCTGCGAATTGTTTGAAAGCAGAAAGTATTTACTATATTGGAGATTTAATTCAGCGCACGGAGGTCGAACTTTTAAAAACACCTAATTTAGGCAAAAAGTCATTAACTGAAATAAAGGATATTCTTGCTTCGCGCGGCTTATCTTTGGGTATGCATTTAGATAATTGGCCACCAGCAGGGTTTAACAATCAGGAAAGTGCGTCATCAGCATAATATAGAGAGAGGAAAGTAATGCGTCATCGTGAAAGTGGTAGAAAATTGAACCGTAATAGTTCGCACCGTAGGGCTATGTTTAGAAATATGGCTGCCTCATTAATAGAGCATGAAATTATTAAAACTACTTTACCAAAGGCGAAAGAACTACGACGCATTGCCGAACCATTAATTACAATGGCAAAAATTGATAATGTAGCAAAAAGACGTTTAGCATTTTCTCGTCTTCGTGATAGAAGTATTGTTACAAAATTATTTAACGAAATAGGCCCTCGATATAAAGAACGTCCTGGCGGTTATTTACGCATATTAAAATGTGGTTTTCGAGCTGGCGATAAAGCAGCAATGGCAATTGTTGAAT